>CAXTWP010000050.1:0-8675 GCA_964247945.1 uncultured Acidobacteriaceae bacterium
GCGGTGGAGTTCGGCCTCCATGGCTTGCATGAGAACGGGCTGGCTGGGCTGAGGCGCGGCGGCAACTCGTTGGGGTGGGCTGATGAGGATGGCGGAGAGGGCGATGGCGCTTGCGTGGACCCAGATGCGTTGGTTGATCAAGTGTGTCGGACTCCGCTCGGTGCTTGGTTCTGTGGCGAGTGTATCGGATTGGACTGGCGGAGTGGAGGAAGGTCGTTTGATGCGGCGTGAGAGGATCGGTTGGGAGTTCCGCAATGCGCCCTCGTTGGCTTTTCTTGGGTCTCATCTTGTTTTTCTGCTGCTCGTTGTCGGAAAAGGGGGAGGCGCACGACGAGGAGCCTTTCCGGCAACCCGCCTCAACGTATACGTTGCAGCCTGCCGAAATGGCGAAGGCGGTGGCGTTGTTTCGGACGCGGACGCTGCTGCACTTTGTGGGTGCGAGCTGGGGTATGCTGCAGCTGGCTTTGCTGTTGGCGACGGGAGTGGCGGCGCGGCTGCGGGATGTTGCGGTGCGGATAGCCCGCAACCGATGGGGGCAGTGCTTCCTGTTTACGTTTTTGCTGCTGGGGGTGACGACGCTGCTGAACCTGCCGTTGCGGGTGTATGGGCATCATGTGGGGTTGACGTATGGGTTGTCGGTGCAGGGCTGGACAAGTTGGCTGGGTGACGCGGCGAAGAACTTCGTGCTGGAGTGGGGGTCGACGGGGCTGGCGGCGATGCTGCTGTTCTGGCTGATCCGGCGCTCGCCGCGGCGGTGGTGGCTTTGGTTCTGGACGCCGGCGATGGCGGCGGTGGTGTTTGGGGTGTTTGTCGCGCCAGTCTTTGTCGACCCGTTATTCAATCACTTTGAGCCACTGCAAGCTCATGATCCGCCGTTGATCGCACAGTTGGAGCGGGTGGTTGCGCGGGGACCGCTGGTGATTCCGCCGGAGCGGATGTACTGGATGCGGGCGAGCGACAAGTCGACAGGCATCAATGCCTACGTGACAGGGATCGGGCCGTCAAAACGGGTGGTGGTGTGGGACACGAGCATCGCCAAAGCGTCGCCGGACGAGATCGCATTTATCTTCGGTCACGAGATGGGGCACTACGTGCTCCAGCATATCTACAGAACGCTGGTATTTGTGGGTGGGCTGATGTTGGCGGCCTTTTGGGCAGGCGCTCGCGTGTCGCTTTTCCTGCTGCGACAATATGGGCCTGCGTGGGGAATCGAGTCGCCCGGGGATTGGGCGGCGTTCGCGGTTTACTTCTTGGTGCTGGCGGCGCTGACGTTTGTGTCGGAGCCGGTTACGAGTTTCTACAGCCGCGCGCAGGAACATGCGGCGGATGTGTATGGGCAGGAGGCCGTGCATGGCGTCGTAGCCGACCCGCGGCGGGTCGCGATGGATACATTTCAGTTGCTGGGGGAGAACGCGCTTGAAGATCCTACGCCGCACCCGTTTGTGGAGTGGTGGAGCTACGACCATCCGGCGACCCGGCAGCGAGTAGCGTTTGCCGCAAGGTACGATCCCTGGGCAGCCGGTAAGCAGCCGCGCTACTTTGACAAGTAGAATCCTGCCATGAGCGATTGTTTGTTCTGTCAGATTGTGGCGGGAAGTATTCCGGCGAAGCGGGTGTTTGAGGATGAGTTATGCCTAGCGTTCGCGGACATCGATCCGCGGGCACCGGTGCATCTGCTGATGGTGCCGAAGGAGCACCTGGCCTCGACCGCGCACAGCGAAGCCGCGCATGCGGATCTACTGGGACATCTGGTGGCGAGCGCGGCCACCATCGCACGACAGCAGGGACTCACGAAGGGCTATCGGCTGGTGATCAATACCGGCGACGATGGCGGGCAGACAGTGCATCATCTCCACATGCATCTGCTGGGTGGAAGGCCGATGGGTTGGCCGCCGGGCTAAAACGAAAGCGAGGTGCCAACAACCGCTGTCGTCATCGAACTGCAGATTCCTTTCGGAGTAAGAAAAACAAAGCAACGGGCACTAACTAGCAGTCTTGTCGCTATTGATTGAAGTTTGCCTCGTCGTCGTCGGCAATACCGTAGCGCCGCAGCAGGTTAGGAAGGTTCTGCGAGAAGGCGGCGCGCGGCATGACCGTGTCGCAGCCCGCTTCAACTGCCTTGGCTTTAAGATCCCCTTGCAGGTGCGAGAGGAACCCGATGATCGATGTCCCCTTCTTCAGCTTCGCCTTGAGTTTGGGAATGAGAGCGATCGGTTTGGCGTTTGCGTTGTTGAGATCGAAGACGATCAGGCCGGGCCGGTCCTCTTCCTCATGGCTGGTGAGGGCCGCGATGGATTCCTTATCATTCTTGACGAACGCGACCTTGACGCCGAGCTTGCGGGCGGTCTCCTGAATCTTCGCAATGAAGAAAAGATCGTCGATGAAGAAGTAAATCTTTGTGGGAGCATCCGCCGCGATGGGGATGACCCGACCTTGCGAGTAGTCGATCGGCTGCGAGTCGCTCTGATAGCTGGGCCGCGCGTGGCCGCGGCTTCCGTAGTTGCCATGGGTCTCGATGGTTGAGGGCGGCGTATCGGCAAAGTTGCCGTTGGCCACCCGGTAGCTATGGTCCATGGGGCCGACGAAGCTGCGGGGGCCACGCTGCTGCTGGCGTCCGCCGCCGTTGCCGGGGACTTTGCGCTTGAAGCCTCCACCGTTGCCCGGTTGGTGGCTGTTTGCGTCACGGAATCCATTACTGCCGCTGTTGGTGTGCTGCGGCGCGGCACTCGCGGCGATGTTGCCCGGATTTTCCGGAGTGCGCTGGCGGTCGCGGTCGCGAAACTTCTTCTTCCAGCGCTTTCCGGTGCCGTTGGATGCACCGTTCTGATGGCCTTGATGAGTATGAGCGTTGTTTTGGTTCGCAGAGGTCTGTGGCGCTATGGACGCCAGTACAACAGGCACCGGATCGCCGAGGTTCGACTCGGTGGACGAGGTCTCGGCACCGGACGCGTCAGCGCCCTTGTTCTTCCGTTTGCGTCGTCGTCGGCGGCTGCTCTTCGATTGCCCCATGCCATGCGGAGTGTTCGGCCCATCGTCTGAGGTGTGCTCTTCGTGACCCTGATGGTCGCTTAGCGGGAGTCTGCCCTGCGGCGTTGATGCCTCGGACACGGTCTGCTCTGAAGTCATGCTTCCACTTCCTATTGCCCTGATATGCAATTTGTCTTTCGGCCCACACTGCTGGTGTTTGCCGCCCCCCGCAACGATGCGAGGAGCGTGGCAAACCCGGACTGAAGCGTCGGTAAGAACAATCTCAAGTTGTACTCAAACAGATGCTACCTGCTTCTATCGGCTGGGAACGATGGTTTTGTATGCCGATCGTGTAGCCGTAAACGCCTGCAACGGCGATTTTCACCCAAAACTGGGCCGACAGGGCGATCCGCTCGATATGCCCGTGCCGTAAAGCATCATGACACTCTCAGCGAGCGGCACCCACAGCCGACTCATCCGTCAGGTTCTACACTAACGCTGCACTTCTTGACCAGGATGGAATGATGGCCAGTCATGGCCTCCAAAGTGCCGTGTCACGTTGCTGCGGCAAGCGGCACCTGCGTGGGCGCGTACTCTACCGAGCCGGATGCATTTTCAAGCTCCGGCGTCGCAGTTCAGTGCAATCTAGCTGCCAAAGCGAATGCTGGCCCTTCAATTGATTTTGTGACGGTAAATAAGAATCTTTGTTAAATCATAGAGTAGCCTCCGTCTTTATGGAGCCAAGTGGCTTACTTGTTTGACCCCATATTCCGCTCGACCTATAATCAAGATGTTCTGACCATTCGTCGCCCCGGCTTCTACGATCCGGAAGCGTTGGATTGGCTGGCGGCGTGTCTGCGCGGAGATCCTGTGCAACGCCCAAGTGGGACAGAATACGGAAATTGGCCCGGATTGCAGGCATGTATATTCGACGGCCGTAAATGATGGATCGACGATCTCCAAGGAGCATTACACACTACATGAATCGCATTCTTACTCTCCTCTTGGCGCTTAGCGCAGGCATGATGACCTCTGCCGCAACCGCTCAGACCGCCGCCCCCGCAACACAGGCCTCGCCAGCGGCACAGGTTGCTCCTGTCCCGCAGGCGATTCCGGCGAAGATTGCGCTCGTCTCATTTGAACAGGCGGTATTCGCCACCAATGAAGGGCAACGCGCCGTGCAGGACGTTCAAAAAAAATACGAGCCGAAGAAGACGCAGATCGATTCGTTGGCGAAGGAAGTCGACACGCTGAAGAAGGAGATGCAGAGCGCGCCCGCTACGCTGACGGACGACCAGCGCGCCGCCAAGCTGAAGGCGATCGATACCAAGGAAAAGACTCTTAATCGTGACGCGGAGGATGCTTCTCAGGCCTACCAGGCTGACCTCCAGGAGGTTTACGGCAAGATCGCGCAGAAGGTGAATGTATCGATGCGTCAGTACGTTGAAAAAAACGGGTATACGCTGTTGCTCGATGTCAGCAGCCAGCAGAGCCCGGTGATGTGGGCTGGTAATGGAAACACGGACATTACGCAGGCCGTAATCGATGCTTATAACTCCAGTTCCGGAGTAGCGGCTCCTCCGCCGTCTGCCCCCTCGGCAACATCTGCGGCACGACCTCGCGTCACAACACCTGCGCGCCCAGCGGCAACCGCCCCTAAACAGTAGTTGCCGGTTCGCCGCTGCGCTAATTAGCGTCGGTCGCAAGAGCTGTTTAGAGCAAGTCGGCCAAACGCTCCAGCCATCCCTCGCTTCGAGGGATGGCTCGATTTTTGTGGCGCCGAAGATCACCACTCCTTGCGCGCGCCCCAATCTACTTCATCTCGACCACACCCAGCCAAGAAATCTGTGCCGCATCCTTCGCGCCCTCGCCCTTCTTGTTTGTCATTCTCAGGCAATGAATTTGCTGTTGTTCTCACTCCCGTAAAACGCAGGCTCATTTAGCATGACCTCTACACCCATGCTGAACGTGACCCTGTGCACACCGTAGCCCTCATCGTCTTCTGCTGCTTCTTCCTGCTCGTCACCCTCGCGGGCTTCTGGGCCGCCCGCTGGCGTCGCCCCCTCGCGGGCATGGCCTCGCTTGAAGAATGGGGCCTCGCCGGGCGCAGCTTCGGAACCTGGGTAACATGGTTTCTCATCGGCGGCGACCTGTACACGGCCTACACCGTCATCGCCGTGCCCGCCGCCCTCTACGGCGCGGGCGCGATGGGCTTCTTCGCCCTTCCCTACGCCGTCCTGACATACCCATACATGATGCTCGTCCTTCCGCGCATGTGGACTGTCTGCCATCAGCACGGCTACGTCACCTTCGCGGACTTCGTTCGCGGTCGCTACGGCAACCGCTGGCTTACCCTCGCGGTCGCCCTCACCGGCATCCTTGCGCTCATGCCCTATATTGCCCTACAACTGGTCGGGATGCGCGTTGTCATCTCCGCGCTCGGCGTCAAGGGCGAGGGGCCGCGCGCCGCCGCCTTCGTCATCCTCGCCGCCTACACCTACTCAAGCGGCCTGCGCGCGCCCGCCGTCATCGCCATTGTTAAAGACCTCATGCTCTACATTATGGTCGTCGCCGCGCTGGTCATCCTGCCACTCAAACTCGGCGGCTACGCCCGCGTCTTCGAGCTTGCCAACAACGCCCTCGCCAACCACACGCCGGCCTCCACCATCTATCTCAAGCAGGGCCAGGTGCTCGGCTACTCCACCCTAGCCATCGGCAGCGCGATCGCGCTTATGCTCTACCCACACACTGCCACCGCGGTCCTCAGCGCGAATAGCGCCAAGGTCGTCCGCCGCAATGCCGCCATGCTGCCCGCCTACAGCTTCTTACTCGGCCTCATCGCCCTGCTCGGTTACGTCGCCTTGGCTGCGGGCGTCGTCACCCAACCGAACGCAACCAGCATGGCCGTCCCGCTCCTCTTTCTCAAGATGTTCCCGGAGTGGTTCGCCGGCTTCTGCCTTGCGGCCATCGCCATCGGCGCGCTCGTGCCCGCAGCCATCATGTCGATCGCCGCCTCCAACCTCTTCACCCGTAACCTCTACGGCGAGTTCGCCCGTACTCCGGCCACGCCCGCGCAGGAGTCCACGATGGCCAAGCTCGTCTCGCTGGTGGTCAAGTTCGGCGCGCTCATCTTCGTCCTCCGCCTCCCCGCGCCCTACGCCATCGAGATGCAGCTGCTCGGCGGCATCTGGATCTGCCAGATCTTTCCCGCCGTCGTCCTCGGCCTCTTCACCCGCCGGCTACGTCCCTGGGCGCTCTTCATCGGGTGGCTCGTCGGCATGGCCCTGGGCACGGGCATGGCGCTCGCTCTCAACCTCAAAGGCTCGGTTTACCCCATCCACCTCTTCGGCCGGACCTACGACATGTACGCCGCCGTCCCTGCGCTGCTTGCCAACTTGTTCGTCGCCGCCGCCCTTTCCGCCATCGCACACGCCGCCAAGGTCGACTCCGGCGTCGACAGCACCACGCAAGAGGCATACATCGGCTGAATCCTCCGCTCTGGCACCCTGCCCAAGAGCCTCTGCATCACACCCACAATGGATGGTGCAATGATCGATCAGCAGAACACGACAGCCTTGGCAACGACCGCCGCGGTGGAGCAGCCTTCTCTCGCCAAGGGCTTGCTCGCCGGGTTTATCGGTGGCCTCTCCGCCACCGCCGCCAAGACGCTGGCCGAGAAGATCTACCCGCCGCGCACCCACGGCGAACCCGAACCGCCCAGTCTTCTCGCCGAAAAGCTGGTTGGGCACCCCCTCGAAGGCCCGGCTCGAGCCTTCGCCGCCGAGAGCATCCATTGGAGCTTCGGCGCCCTCGCCGGAGCGGCCTACGGTGCGCTCGCCGAGTTTTACCCCGCCGCCACCGCCAAAGAAGGTGCCAGCTTCGGCATGGCCCTGATGACCCTCACCCACGAAAAAGCGTTGCCCGTCATCGGCCTCTCCGCCGAGCCCGACGATCAGACCATGCGCGAAAAGGCCAGCGAATTGGGCACTCACGTCGTGTTCGGATTTGTAACAGAAATCGTCCGCAAGCGCGTCCGCCGATTGCTCTAACCTGCATCGCGTTCGGACACCCGCGTCCGCCTTCTCATCACACCAACTTGCGCCGTTCCAATCCTTCACCGCACGGAAGCACGCAACCGAACTGGTTCACGTTCTCTTTATACTTCGACTCATAGGAATGATGCAGACCGGTCCCTGAATGGGACGACTTTGAGGGCGCGGTAACTTGATGAAGAAGCAGTCTCGGCAGGCAGTAATTGTAGGAGCGGGTCCAGGCGGGTTGGCGGCGGCGATGCTCCTCGCCAAATCCGGCGTCAAAGTCACCATCGTAGAAAAGCGCGACCAGGTCGGCGGCCGCACCTCCACCTGGGAGCAGGACGGCTTTAAGTTTGACATCGGACCTACCTTCTTTCTGTACCCCCGCGTGCTCAAAGAGATCTTTGCCGCCTCCGGCTACGATCTCGACCGCGAAGTCCCGATGACGCGGCTCGACCCCCAGTATCGCCTCGTCTTCGGCGCGGGCGGAGAGTTGCTCGCCACCCCAAACGTCGAGCGCATGGAGCAGGCCATCGCCGCCATCTCGCCCGAGGACGCCGTCCGCTTCCACCAGTTCCTCAAGCACAACCGCAACAAGCTCGAGCAGTTCCTCCCCTTCCTCCAATCCCCGTTCGAAAGCTGGCGAGACCTCGCCAAGCCCAGCATGATGAAGCTGCTTCCTCTGCTGGCACCGTGGCGTTCGCTGGACTCAGACTTGCAGGTCCACTTCAAGGACGAGCGCATTCGTCTCGGCTTCAGCTTTCAGTCCAAATACCTCGGCATGTCGCCCTTCCGTTGTCCCAGCCTCTTCTCGATCCTCTCCTTTCTCGAGTACGAGCATGGCGTCTTCCATCCGACCGGCGGCTGCGGCGCGGTCACCCGCGCCATGGCCCGCATCTGCCGCGAGATGGGTGTCGAGATCCTGCTTAGCGAACCCGTAGAGCGCGTCCTCGTCGAAAAGGGCAAGGCAATCGGCGTCAAGACCGCCAACCACAGCCTTCCCGCTGACGCTGTCGTCGTCAACGCCGACTTCGCCGGTGCTATGAAGCGCATCGTTCCCAATCACCTGCGCGACCGGTGGACCGACGAACGCCTCGCCAAGAAGAAATACTCCTGTTCCACCTTCATGATGTACCTCGGCATCGACGGCTGCTACGACGATGTCTCCCACCACACCATCTATCTTGCCGAGAACTACCGCCAAAACCTCCGCGATATCGAGGAACTGCACCGGCTCTCCGAGAACCCGTCTTTCTACGTGCAGAACGCGGGCGTGACCGACTCCACCCTTGCGCCCGGCGGCATGAGCACCCTGTACGTGCTCCTCCCCGTCACCCACGAGTCCACCAACGTCGACTGGGCCAAGGAGACGCCGCGCTACCGCGCCCTCGCCCTTCGACAGCTCGAAAAGATCGGCATCACGGATGTGGAGCGCCGCATCCGCAGCGAGAAGATCCTTACCCCGAAAGGATGGGAGACCGAGTTCGACCTCTACAAAGGCGCGACCTTCAGCATGGCGCACTCCCTCGGCCAGATGCTCCATCTCCGGCCTCATAATCGCTTCGAAGACATCGACCAGATGTACCTGGTCGGCGGCGGCACCCACCCCGGCAGCGGTCTCCCCGTCATCTTCGAGTCCGCCCGCATCACCTCCCGCCTTCTGCTCGAAGACAT
>CAXTWP010000050.1:8685-9292 GCA_964247945.1 uncultured Acidobacteriaceae bacterium
CATGAAGATCGAGCCGCAATGGGAGGCCGGCGTCACCGACGCCCTCCTCAACGACAACCTCGTCGGCGTCGCCTCGTAGAGAACCACTTCGTCGAAATCGCACCGCACGGGCTACTATCACATTGAGGCGACAAACATGGGTCACGACATCGCGGCAATCGGCATCCCCTCATTTCTGGTGCTGGTGGGCATCCTGCTCAACCAGGATGGACTTAGGAATCTCAAGGAAGACATGCATCGGGAGTTTGGCCGGATCTACGCGCGCCTCGATCACATGCAATCGGACTTGGATAAGTTCCATCGCTCTCTCGGGCAGCACGAAATACTGGAGAAGAAAGGTTGATACGAGCGTTTTCATACAGGCCAGCGAAGCCGCCGCTCATCAACCCGGACTGTTAGCCATGACCGCCCTCGCGGAAGCTCCCCTCCAATTTCCCGCTGCACACGCGCCGCAAGCGTCTGACGCGCAGTTCACCTGGGCCGCGCTTCCTGTCCGCGCCCGCCTGCAAATCCTTCGCGCCGCACGCCACGAACTCGCCCGCATCACTCCCGCCCTCGCGGACTCCATCTCTCCCGATCTCGCCCGCACCCCCGCCGACACCCGTGT
>CAXTWP010000050.1:9302-13302 GCA_964247945.1 uncultured Acidobacteriaceae bacterium
GAGCCTCCCGCTGCGCGCCGCCTGCAAGGGCCTCGAGCAAAACGCCGCCACGGGCCTCGCCCCGCGCAAGCTCGGCCGCCGCGGCCTTCCTTTCTGGCTCTCTGGCGTCGCCAGCGAGATTCGCCGCGTCCCCTTTGGCCACGTCCTCGTCATCGGCCCGGCCAACTACCCACTCCTCCTTCCCGGCGTCCAGACCCTTCAGGCCCTCGCTGCCGGTAACGCCGTCACTTGGAAACCCGGTGGCCGCGGTCGCGCCGTCGCCGAACTCGTTGCGTCCGCCCTGCGCCGCGCCGGCCTGCCCAAATGCCTCCTTACCGTTGCTGACGATAGCACCGAAGCCGCCCAGACCGCCCTCCGCGCCCGGCCGGACAAGGTCTTCTTCACCGGCTCAGCCCACGTCGGCCGCCAAATCCTCCACCAGCTCGCCGAGACCGCCACACCCTCCGTCATGGAACTCTCCGGCTCCGACGCCGTCATCGTCCTTCCCTCCGCCGACATCTCCCGCGTCGTCCAAGCCCTCGCCTTCGGCATGCGCCTCAACGGCTCCGCAACTTGTATGGCCCCGCGGCGGGTTCTGCTCGTCGATGCCATCCCGGCGCGCCGCGCGGACTTCCTCACCCAGCTACGCTCCGCCCTTGCCGCAGTGCCTTCAGTCGCCATCCCTTATAGTGTGCGGCAAAATCTTTCGACACTTCTAAGGTCCGCCCGGCAAGCCGGTGCGCATATTGAAGGCGACGTCAACGCTGACCCCTTCGCACCCATTCTTGTCACCGAGGCCACAGCCACAATGCCGCTCCTCCAGGCCGACCTCTTCGCCCCCATCCTCTCTATCCTCGACGTCCCCGATGAGGCAGGCATCCACGCCGCCCAGCAGGCCTGCCCCTTCGCCCTTACCGCCGCCATCTTCGGCGGCGAACGCGAAGCCCGCCGCCTCGCCGCCACCCTTACCGCCGGCACCGTCACCATCAACGACCTCATCGTTCCCACCGCCGACCCCCGCGTTCCCTTCGGCGGCCGCCTCGCCAGCGGCTTCGGCGTCACCCGCGGTGCCGAGGGCCTGCTGGAAATGACCGCCGTCAAGGTCGTCATCACGCGCCGCGGCAAGAGTACACGCCACTTTGAACCTACGACCGCCGCGCACGAGCCCTTCTTCGACGGCATGATCCAGGCAAGCCACGCCCAGAGCTGGCGAGACCGCCTCCAAGGCTGGAAGCAGCTCGCGGCCGCCGGAAAATCTTTCACCAAGCACAAGCATTAAGGAGCAGCATGGCAGCGACCGCAACCCCACTCGATATCGCGTACACCTCCACCCCTCCCGCCGCCCGCACCGGCAACGGCCATAGCCAGCGCGTCGGCGTCATCGGCTCCGGGCTCGCGGGTCTGACCGCCGCCTGCACCCTCGCTGCGCGCGGGCATGAGGTTACCGTCTTTGAGAAGAACGAGTGGCTTGGCGGCAAGGCGGCGCAGCTCAACGCACAGGGCTTCCGGTTCGACATGGGGCCGACCATCCTCATCCAGCCCTCGATGCTCCGCAAGGTCTTCGCCGAGGCCGGTCGCAGGATGGAAGACTACGTTCCCATGGTCCGCCTCGATCCGCAGTGGCGCTGCTTCTTCGAGGACCGCACCGTCCTCGACCTCAAGGACGACAGTGCCGCCATGGCTGCCGACCTCGACCGCCTCTGGCCTAACATGGGCGCGGGTTACCTCAAGCTCATGGAGCAGTCGAAAAATCTCCACTCCATCTCCGACCGCTTCTTCTTCTGGAAGTCGGTCGGCTCCATGCGCGATACCTTTAAGATTGGCGGCGCGTTCGACATCAAGGTACTCAAGGACGTCATGCAGATGCGCCTCGGCAAGACCGTCGCCCAGGTCATCCGCGAGCACATCCCCGACGCCAATACCGCCCAGATGCTCGACCACTTTGTTCAGTACGTCGGCTCCTCGCCCAACGCCTCGCCCGCCATCCTCGCCGCCATCGGCAACATGCAAATGAGCGAGGGCATCTGGTACCCGCTCGGCGGTACGCGCGCCATCCCCGAAGGCCTGGTCAAGCTCGCCGCCGAACTCGGCGTCACCTTCCACACCTCCACCGACATCGCCCAGATCCTTACCGACGCACCGGCCTACAACCATCGTCCGGCCAGCAAGGTCACCGGCCTGGTCACAACCCGTGGAATTGTTCACCAGTTTGACGCCATCGTCTCGAACTCGGACGCCGTCCGCACCCACCGCGAACTCATCGGCGGCCCCACCGCCCGTCACTTCGACGACCAGCGCAAGTACGAGCCCGCCTGCTCCGGCATCGTCCTGTACCTCGGCCTCAACAAGCGCTACGAGCACCTCGCCCATCACGACTTCGTCTTTTCCCGCGACCCGCACGAAGAGTTCCACGCCATCTACGACCTGGGCGAACCCGCTCCCGACCCCACCTGCTACCTGGCGGCGACAGCCGCAACAGACCCCACCTCCGCACCCGCCGCCGGCGAGGCCCTCTACGTCCTCGTCCACAGCCCGTATCTCCGCCCTCACCATGACTGGAAGCAGATGTTTCCGGTCCAGCGACAGCTCATCCTAGACAAGCTGAAGCGCACCGCCGGCCTCACCGACATCGAAGATCGCATCGTCTTCGAGTCGGCTTTGACTCCACAGGACATCCACGATCGCTACCGCGTGCTCAACGGCGCGATCTACGGCATCTCCAGCCACGGCGTCTTCAACGGTGCCTTTAAACCCGCCAACAAATCGAAGGAACTCGACAACCTCTACCTCGCCGGCGGTGCCGCCCATCCCGGCCCGGGCATGCCGATGGTGATGATGTCCGGTTGGATCGCCGCCGACACTTTAGACCAAGACGCTGCCACCGCCACAACCGCCACAATGTCGCCCGGCAGACAAACGGCGCGGGGCGTAAGCTAGCTTAGAACTCATGGCCGACGTCCCACGCATCTCCGCCTTCACCCTCTGGTTCTTCCGCCGGATCGTGCGCGGCTACTTCCGCCGCCACTTCCGCGCCGTCCGCCTCAGCCGCCCGGAGCGTTTCCAGCACGACGGCACCCCGCTCATCGTCTATGCGAATCACAGCTCGTGGTGGGACCCGATGGTTTGCGTGCAGCTCGGAGCCAGCGCCATGCCGTACCGCCGCCACTTCGCCCCGATGGACGCCATCTCCCTAGACCGGTACGCGATCCTCAAGCGCATCGGCATCTTCCCCGTAGCCATGAACACGGCTCGCGGGGCGGTTCAGTTTCTCCGCACCGGTGAGGCAGTGCTCCGCTCCGGCGGCGTCCTTTGGGTCACGCCACAAGGCCAGTTCGTCGACAATCGCCAACGCCCCCTCGCCTTCAAACCCGGCCTCGCCGCACTCGCCCACCGCGTCGCCCAGCGCGAAGGCACCTGCGCCGTCCTTCCGCTCGCCATCGAGTACACCTTCTGGAACGAGCGCCTTCCCGAGACCCTCCTCCACTTCGCCGAACCTTTACGCATTACCGCGCAGATCACGGTTGATGAGATCGACACACAGCTTAGCGCCGCCCTCGAGACCGCCATGGCCGACCTCCAGACCCTCTCCGAACAGCGCGATCCCCGCCCCTTCACCACACTCCTTGGAGGCACCGTCGGCACCGGCGGCTTCTACGCCCTAGGCAAACGCCTCAAGGCCCTCTTCACCCGCAACCCCTACGTCCCCGAGCACACCATCCTCGCAGCGCCTCAAGTCCTCCAAGAACCCCTCTCCGAGCTGCCCAAGTAGATGCTCGCCGGGTTCGCCATCGCCGGGCTCGTCTGCGCTGCCATCCCCGCCGCGCTCTTCTGCGCCAATCTCCGCCTCTATCAGCCTCCACCTCCGGTAGGACCTGGATTCTTTCCCGCAGTCTCCGTCCTCATTCCCGCCCGCAACGAAGAAGCCTCCATCCAGGCCGCCGTCTCCTCTGTTCTCGCAAGCCGCCACATTGACTTCGAAGTTGTTGTCATGGACGACCACTCCACCGACCGCACCGCGAAC
>CAXTWP010000051.1:0-3494 GCA_964247945.1 uncultured Acidobacteriaceae bacterium
AATAAGAGTGGGGGTGGTCTAGCGGTTGTGGCTAACGATCTAAACCTGTGGCCCCAACGAACAGAAAAGCACCCACAGCGCGCCGATGAGGCTGAGATGAAGCCTGTGGCCGTTCGGAAAGCCAAGAGCCCCGTACAAGGCTCCTGTGACGAATAAGGCACAGCGACTTCAAACCTTGAAATTGTGTAATCGTTCGATTACACTCGGCGTATGTTCTCTGTCCGGCCACTGCCCGAATTTACCGCCTGGATCGACGAGCTGAAGGATCAGACGGTACGCGGTGTGATCGTCGCCAGGATCAAACGCCTTGAACTCGGTTTGATGGGAGATGTTCAGCCGGTGGGCGATGGCGTCTCCGAGTTGCGCATTCACCTGGGCGCGGGATGGCGGTTGTATTTCACCCAGCGCGGTACGCAGATCATCGTGCTGCTGGTCGGTGGCTCGAAACGTACCCAGAAGAAAGACATCAAGCGCGCCAAAGCACTGGCCGCGTTGCTCGATTGAACGGAGAAAACGATCATGAGTAAACGCATCAAGGTGGCCGATCTACCCGAGTTCGACGCAGCCCATTATCTCGACAGTGAAACCTCCATCGCCGCCTACCTGACTGACATTCTGGAGGCGAACGATGCTTCCTTGCTGGCATCAGCGCTGGGGGATATTGCCCGCGCTCGTGGCATGACCGAGATTGCCAAGACAGCCGGGATCACGCGGGAAGCCTTGTACAAAGCTCTGCGTCCTGACAGCGCTCCTCGATTCGATACTGTGAGCCGGGTGTGCGCCGCCCTCGGGGTGCGTCTCGTGGCCCAGCCCGTTCATCCCACGCCAGAGACAGTTTGAAGACCTGGAAGGCTATGCAGTGAAACTGGCTAGGGGAACAGACTCACAATAACAAACGCTCCAACAACTCCCAGAACCACGAACGAGAGCAACAGTACTATTCGTTCCGTTCGTGAGAGTTCATTGGCGTAGTAGTACCGTGAAGGGTGTTTTGGGTTGTAGCGCAAATTGAACACATCTCCCGATGCGTAGGGAGGTGCATTGACGTAGCCATTGATTCCAAACTTGCCTACTTGCAAACCTTTTGAAGACGGATAGCTAAAGCTCACCTGATAATTTCCAAATCCTCCACCCATCTCAGCATCAGGTGCCCAAGCCACACCTGAGACAGTGGCATCTGCTTCCGGCCAATCTGCTATGCCTCTCCACTTGTAGAGTGCATCTGAGACTCGATCTTGTATAGAAGAAGGCGGGAACTGATCGAACATGCGTCTCAGTCCTGTTCCTGATCGCTGCTCGGCTTCTTGACGATGAGAGTCAGCCCGAAGAGCGAGGCCTTGAGCCGTTCAGGTGAATCAGCATAGAACTCTTCGAGCAGCGCCTTGAACTTGCCAGCCGAACCCTCTGATATCTGGCACTGATGGATCATGGCCACGCCGATAAGGATCTTGGCGTGGTTCTCGCGTCTTTTCTGTTCCCGGATGTCTAAGGCTCGCAGCCGTCGTTCACTGGACTTAAGGGCAGCGACCTTCTCCGCTGTAGCTTTGCGGATGGCTGCAACGCAACAGCAATGGCAAGAACAACCGCAACCGCAACCGCAAAGGCTCGCTCGCTTGGCCATCGTTCTCGGAACGGGTAGTCGATTCGAACACTCAATTCCTCTCTCAAGAGCAGTTCTTCAAGCGCAATGGAGCGAAGAAAGACCCGGAGTGGAACTCGCGGGACAAGCCCATGGAGGTGCGCGAGAAGTGGGTCGAGATGATGAACGCGGCCATGGAGCGGCACGGCCATATTCAGGATCCAGCGCAGCGCCTGGATACGCGTTCCTGGGCCGACCAGGGCCGCCCCGATCTCGCCGAGCTTCGGGAGCAGAAAACGCTTCGTGGCGATGGTCCCGAAGCGATGGAGCGGCACCGGGAGATCGATGGGCTGCGGGAGCAGCGGGCTGAACTGCCTGCGCCGCACCTGAGCGCGGACAAGGTGATCGAACATTGGGAACGGGGAGCAGAGCAGCAGATTGCTCAGGTGCAAGAGCGCGAGGCCCGGGAGTTGAGCCGTCTGGACAAGCTGATCGCCGCTGCCAGGGAGTTCGCCCACGAGGTCAAAGACCGTACCGTCGCCTTTGCGAGAGACATCAAGGAGCGGACCGGTTCCCTGTTTGGCAATGCGCCTCAGGAAGAGCAGGCCAAGGCCACTCCAGAGAAAGACCAGGCGCAGGAGCAGGCACGACCGCCTACCCTAGAGATGCAGGCGCAGGCGCTTGCCCGTCAGCAGCAGGAGCAGGCATTGAAGCAGCAGCAGGAACAGACGAAGACCAAAGAGCCGGAGATCGAGCGCGAGCACTCCCGTGGGTTTGGGATAGGAATGTAGGAATCATGAGAGACGATGAGCTGTTAGCGATCTATGGAGCCACCCGCAAGCTGGCCGAGGACATGCAAGCGCGGGACGCGGAGCTGAAGCAGAGCACGGCGGCGCTTGAAGCCACCATCGTCCAGGTGCGGCAGTTGCCCGCCATGCTCGGCCAGCAGACCAGCAAGTACATCGCTGCCGGCATCCGGGAGGTCGTCGAGGAGGACTTCAAGCATCCACTTGAGAAAGCGATCGAAGGGCCGATCCGGTCCATCGAGGTGGCGGCCTACCATGCGCGAGAGGCGGTCGGGCACCTCAAGGAAGAGGCCCGCTTCCAGACCTGGACCGTATTCGCCCTCATCCTGGCTCTGGGTTTTGCTTTGGGAGCCTTCGGGACGTACTTCTTCTTTACCCGGCAGGTGTCGGCGTTGAACAGCCGTTTCGACCATCTGGAGCAACTGCTGGTCGCGCCTCCACCGGCTGCAGCGGACACCCACGTCCCAACGCCGCAGCCTGGGAAGAAGCATGGGCAGCACTAAAGGCAGGCTATGGATTTGACGCGCAAGCGCTTGGAACGCGGATGAAGCCCGCGTCCCACAAACCCACAGCCTCGACGACGGGGAGAAATTTCTTACCTAGGGCAGGTCGGATTGTCAGAGCCGGAATTGAGGGAGGTGCCGCCTTCTGTATCGGCGTCGATAAGGGTGTGTTTGTCGTCGTTGAACTGGAGACCGTTTATCGAGCGGATGTTGTAGGAACGTTCGTGCCCGAAGTCAGAAAAGACGTTGTATTGAACGGTCACGGTGTGTGGGTTTTGAGCGACGAGGCTCTTTTTTAAGGGACCGTAGAAGACTGTGTCATAGCAATAACCACCGCCAACCTTGGTGTAGACCATTACGCCAGCGTCGCCCTTCGAATCGCGGCGGGCATCGTCGCCCCACGGTGTCGTGCCGTCGATTGAGTATTGTTCCTGCAAAGTAACGATGTGCACTCGGTTGGTGAAGAAGTAATCAACCCCGAAACTGAAAGCGATAAGAACGACCGAGGCAGCGAGCCACCTGCGAGAAATGCCGGTTGCAGTCAGGATGACGATGCACATGGCAACGCCAATAGCGAAAAGGCCAGCGAAAATGATAGTTGCGTTG
>CAXTWP010000051.1:3504-13272 GCA_964247945.1 uncultured Acidobacteriaceae bacterium
GGGTTGGCGTGATGACGAGATTCAAGGACTATAAGCGCGATTGCGAATGTAAACGTTATAGGAAATGAAGCGGCTGCACCTTTAGACGGATTGCGCCATAGGTAAATCGACAGGATCAGGAGAATTGAGCATGGAACATACCAAAAACTGGGTGCGGCAAAGAGAGAAATGAACACGCAGGAAATGGCGATAAGGCAGAGATACGTGGCGCAGAGTGTGGCGAACCATCGAGATTTGCGCCAGTCAGTCTGCATAAACTCAGCGTTTCAGATTGTGACGCTGGGTGCAAGGGTCGGTTTGAATGAAGGCCAAGAACAGCCCTGACAACCGGAGTTGTCGTGGGTAGCCAAACTCAGGTTCGAGCTGCCTCCAGAAGCATGAAAGACGTTTGCTTAATCGGCTATTTGCCTACCGCTGCACCCTGCTCTGAGGCGTGCTGACGGCCAGGTGGAACTTTCCCCTCAGCCTTAAGCGCGTTATCTACCATGTCAAAAACAAAGTCCATCGGAACGGCTCCCTCGAACTTTGCGCCGTTCACGAAAATCGTAGGAGTATGTGTAACGCCGAACTTCTCGCCAATAGCGAGACTGGCCTTTTCGGGTGTAACGTCTTGCTTCTGGATACAGGCTTTGAGCTTTTCTTCTTCAACATGAAATCGGCGTCCCTCCGCGAGGGTCTCAGCATCAATTTCCTGCTCTGCCAGAGCTAACTTGTGTTCTGCGCCGCCGTATTCCCCTGCGTGCTCATGGATGCTGTCTACGGCGGCCCAATACGCATCGGGGCTTAAGTGGCCCGCGCAGTCTGTGTCCACGGCGGCCCGCATTGCCCATGGGTGTCCTTCAATCGGAACATTTTGATAGACCACCCGTACCTGCTTCTCATAGCGGCCCGCTAAAGCTGGAAAGAGCTCCTTGTGCAGCCGAGCGCAAAAGGGGCACTCGAGGTCGTCAAAGACGACAACAATCACAGGCGCATCAGGTGGACCCCCACGGGAGGGGCGTCCTTCAGAGGGAACTATGGTTCTCGGATCGCGAGCAATGTCATAGGTCGACAGCTGCGCAAGGCGGGAGCCATCCTCTGAGATCAGAAGGGGGATATCCCCGCTAGCTCCTGTGAGTGCACTTGCGAAGTGTACGGAGACCTTGTTGAATCCGGGGAGTTCGCTCGGGACCCCCATTTTGAAGGAAAGTGTTGTTGCCGTTGGGAGTTCGACTTTAGAGCGAAGAAGCGCTTCTACGCGCTGTTGGACCGATGGGGGAAGCTCCCTGGCAGGATCTTGCGCACTGATGGTGGCCACGCCTACACCGAGGAATATCAACCCATACATCAAGACTAGGCGCATAAACTCAATTCTATTTACTGCGTGATGTTCCAGCGTTGCATACGATAAAGGACGTTATCGCATGTTTTTAGATCTGCCGATGAGGCGGGTATGCCCAAATCCATGAGTCACGTGTTCCATCCGGACGTTGCCGCCTGTTCGTCAGCCCAAGCTCTAGGGAATAGAGGTTCAAGCGATCTCCGATGAAGTCAATCGCGTACTGCAGCGCAACAAACGGATCTTCTCCAAACACCCCATCTACTCTCTCGTCATGATTGAGGCCCTCGATCTGCAGCGGGCAGCGAAATGTGCCATCCCCTTCTTCCCCTTCATGGAGCACGCGCCCATCCATGTTGGTAGCTACAGGCATTCCAAGTCGAACAGCCACTAATCTTGACTGGCCATCAGACGAGAACAGTTCGAAGCTGCGCTGACAGATGACTGTCCCGAGAGCAATCGGTTGAGCATTCATACGCAGCAGTAGACCATTCTCCGAAAAGGCCCTGCAAGGCCAGGTTCACGAAAACACCGCGCCAGGCGGTTAATAAACGCTACCTCACGCCCATCACCCTTTGAACCTGTACTGCAGACCATTCCCCAGCTCTTCGGGGCGTTGGGATCTCGCGAGCATTGAGTTGTGCAGCGATCGCGCGGAGCGAGATCGCGCCTGTGGCTTGTATGGCCGTGATAGTCGGAAGGAGCTCGGCGCGGACCTGGCTCGCTTTCTGGCTCCGCCCTTGGCGGGCAGCAGCTCCGATCTCTGCAAAGCGCTCAGCCGAGACGCGGCGGCCGCCAAGCTTCGTTCCCCGCGCTCTTGCGGCTGCGAGGGCTGCCTTGGTTCTCTTCGAGATGGCCTCCGCTTCTTGCTCAGCGACCGCAGCCAAGATGTGCACCACGAACCGATTAGCCTGGGGCATATCGACAGCTACGAACTCGACGCCGGACTCCATGAGGTTTGAGATGAAAGCGACGTTGCGGGCCAGACGGTCCAGCTTGGCGATCACCAGGGTGGCGCGATGCTTGCGGCAGAGCTTGAGGGCGGAAGCGAGGGCTGGGCGGTCGTTGCGCTTTCCGCTTTCGACTTCGAGAACCTCTTCCACCAAAGTCCAATCGCCACTGTTAAGGAATCCGGCGACGGCAGCGCGTTGCGCTTCAAGGCCCAGGCCGCTAGTTCCCTGCCGTGCGGTTGAGACCCTCAGGTAGCTCACGAACCTGCTTTTCGCCATCGTTTCGGCCTTCTGTTACGTTTCTTCTACGTCCGTAGAAAGAATGTAACAGAGGGCTCTTAGGCAGCTAAAGCGGATCGTGCCTAGCTTCAGCAACTCGGATGGGCAACATCCCAGAACTGATTCATGTCGGTCACGACGGAGTACCAGTCCTTCTCTAACCGGCGTACTGACACCACATCGCACGGAATCCCATCGATCTTTCTAGGCGGCTCGCTGGTCGTGATTTGCGGCAAAGAGTCGCCGGGGGCATAAACAACGTAGCCCATCCAATCACCGACCGGAGCACCACCCCAGCCGTCCCCGTTCCATTCTGCATGTCGAAGCTGATTCTGAATCTTTGGGGATAAGAGAACCTCCCGCTTACGCTGCGCCGATGTGAATAACCAATAGGCGCGAGTATGAAAGCCAGGCGGGATTCCCAGAAATGCCATAGCTGCCAAGATCAACGCGGCTGCTAGCACTGTAAAAATGCCTAAACGTATCTTCGATTGTCGCTGCATAGCCACAACCAAAATGTACGATAACGCGCATTGTCGGGTGGACTCCGCGCGGTGAAACAGGGCCGCCAGTCACCTTTACTCAAAGAGAACACCTTTAATTTCATGCTTGCATGCAAGCATGAAATTAGGCAGCATGGATTCATGCAAGCATAGGAGCATGAAATCATGCAAATCATCATAATTAACTCTCAGAAGGGTGGCAGCGGCAAGACGATGCTCGCGAAGCATCTTGCGGTGGAAGCAGAACGCGCCGGCGATGGTCCTGTGTTCCTGATCGACACCGACCCACAAGGCAGCCTTACCGCCTGGCACACTAAACGGGAGTCAGAGATTCCTCAGCGCGTCGAGATTCCGTTTGAAGGTCTCCGGAAGGGTTTGGCCCTTTTGCGTAGCCATGGGGCGGCGTACTGCATCATTGACACCGCTTCAGGCCGGATCGACATTGCCAAAGACCTATTCAAGCTGGCCGACTTCGTGATCTTCCCTGTCCAGGCAAGCGAAGACGATCTAACGGCAGCCCCGGTGACCGTTCAATCGCTGAAGGAGACCGGCGTTCCCTTCCTGTTTGTTCTCACCCGAGTCAAAGCGAACACTCTCATCACTGCCCAAGCTGCGGCAGTCCTTTCCAAGCACGGCGAGGTCGCGGAAACGTTCGTAAATGATCGGACGGCCTACAAAGCCCCCTACGCTCAGGGGCAGACAATCACTGAGGCGGAACCAAAGGGCTCGGCAGCAAAAGAAATTGCCGCGCTGTGGAAGAACATCAAATCATGCTTGCATGAAAACATGAAGAAGGGCGTCGAGGTGGTCGCACATGGCTAAGGCTCTTGAGTTGAACCCGGATACATTGGCCGCCGTGCCGTCCGTCCCACAAGCGGCCCAAGTGAAGCTTTCACCTGTGGAGGAGTCAAAGCGCGGGAAGACTGCTGCCAAGATCGAGCGTGAGCCCCTACAGGTACGTTGGCCTACCGAGGATGTGAAGGCCGTAAAGCTGGCCGCTATTCAGATGGATTTTCCAACCGTGAGCGACTTCATGCTTGCATGTTTTCATGCATACATGAAGAGCAAGAAAGCCTAGGGCTGCCGATTTGCCAAGACCCAAGCCCAGGCTCCCCAGCACCGCAGACCAGCTCCTGTTGGATGCCGCTGTGGAGATCAAACAGAATCCAGACGCGACCGAGACGGCGTTCATGGCGCGGCAGCTTGTGCAATGCACATTGCCGCACAGCGATCCAGGCGACACGCCGATCTGGACCCGCACGAACGGGAATCTGACGCTCGTGATCCAGCCCCACATCGACCGGCAGACTCGGAAGGCCATGTACCCCTATGGCTCGATTCCCAGGCTCTTCCTCTTCTGGCTCGTGACGGAGGCTAAGCGGAAGAAGAGCCGGCACATTCGGTTGGGCAACAGCCTCGACAACTTCATGCGGGAGATCGGTCTGAACCCGAGGACCGGGGGAGGGAAGCGCGGGGATGCCAAGCGCCTCCAGGAGCAGATGCGCCGACTGATC
The DNA here is from genome assembly GCA_964247945.1 of uncultured Acidobacteriaceae bacterium. Classification (GTDB taxonomy): domain Bacteria; phylum Acidobacteriota; class Terriglobia; order Terriglobales; family Acidobacteriaceae; genus Edaphobacter. The sequence continues at coordinate 8,069 of CAXTWP010000051.1, forward strand.
GACGCCCGTATCAGCTTCGAGAGTGAGACCGAAACCCATGGCCGCTACCTGCACATGGACGTCTCTTCCAGCGCCGAGTTCTGGTGGGACTCTACCAAGTCAGACCAGGCGAACCTATGGGAGAGCTGGATTGAGCTTGGCGAGAAGTTCTACGAGGCTGTGACGCTGTCCTCCGTGCCGGTCGACCTGCGGGCACTTCGAGCGCTGAAGCGGTCACCCCTGGCGCTGGACCTGTACGCCTGGCTCACCTACACGGCCTTCGTGGCGACGAAGGCGCGAAGACCACGCACCGTCCCTTGGGAAGCTCTGCACTCCCAGATGGGAGCCGAGTACGCCGAGATAAGAATGTTCCGAACGAACGTCCGACTGGCGCTGAAGAAGATCCAGCTCGTCTATCCAGAACTCAAACTGGAGCTCACATCAGATGGTATGACCGTTCTCCCGTCCCGTTCTGCCATCAGCTCAGAGAACTGATTTCCGAGTTTTCCATTTTCCGCTACGGTGAAACGCTATCGCCTATTTGGCTCAGTTTTGACTTTTCCACGGTGAAACACTATCGCCCCTACGGTGAAACACTATCGCTTTTACGGTGAAACACTATCGCCTGTGGCGCATAAACCTTTTGAAATGAATACTTACGCTCTCACGTAGTTACCTGTAGTTCTTACTGTAGTTTTAATATCCTGTAGTCGGTGACGCAGACGAGGTTGAAATGTTCAATCAGAGCGCCAGCCATGGATTCAGTACCTGAACCCCGCAGTCATCGAAGTCAGCAGTGTTGCGAGTTGCGATCGTGTAGCCATGTTCCTTAGCTGTAGCTGCGATCATGGCATCCCGGTCTGGTCGGCGGTCAGGGACATGCATTGCAGCGCACAGAACCGCCGTGGTGCTCGCGAAGGGCAGTACCTGTGAGGAGAACTCCTTCATCACACCCTGAAGCCAGGAACGAAGCATCTGGCCTTGTTGAGCGTCCTTCCGCTCCATCAGCAGAACACCCGTCTCCAGTTCAAGGATGTTGACGGACGAAAGATAGAGCTGATTGCCAGGGATACTAGCCGCCCAGTGGCGTACGGCGGCAGATGGATTCGCCTTGCCCACCCGCAGCTCTGAAATCACATTGGTATCGAGTAAAAACACTATTCCAGCTCCGCCGACTTGAAGCCCATGCTGTCCAACTTTGGTGGGTCGAACTCAAACTGGCCGCCCGGTAGCGAATCCATGATGTCGAGCAGGCTTCGCGGCTTTTCGCCGGCAAGTTTGTAGTAATCCTCGATCTTCAGCAAGGCGAACGTCGGCTTGCCTCGATCCGTGACGAATACGGGGCCGGCTGTTGTTGCACGCTTCGCCTGCGCCAGATCACGGGCGAAATCCCGCGAAGAAACGGTTGTGATGGACATCGCTGTTCTCCCTTCCATATGCAATGTATGTATGTTATGACAAAATAGATCATAAAGGAAGAAAGCCTTTGGGGGTGTCGCATGAAGAGCTGGACGAAGGTTCGTGGAGAGCTGCCGCCGGAGATCCAGACGCGCATGGATGCTCGTCTACAGGGTCTCTCTAGACCCTCAGGCACGGCGGCGGTTTGGCGGGGAAGAATCGCGGTCGGCAGTACCGTCATGGGAGTCCTTTTCTTCACCTTCGCCTGCTTCACCTATCTGCGTTATTTCTCAGACCCAGCCAACATGCATATCGAGGAACGGCTCCGGCACGCCCATATTCTGGGACCGCTCTGGAGTGCCAGTCTGTTCGGGTCCGTGCTCTTCGGAGTGATGTCTCTGTTCGGGCTTGGGTGGAGTCGTTGGACAGGAGCACTAACGAACAGTGCAGCGTTTGTGTGTGCCCTGATGAGCTTGGGGGCAGCATGTGGCCCCTTCGGCTGTTCTTAGCCAGGAGCCGTCGCCGGAGCTGTGGCAAAGTGGGAAACGCTTTTGGGCGTTTTCCAAGGCGGCTTCTTGCCGTCTTTTCCATAGCTCAATTTTAGTGATGAGCAAAGTCGATGACCACTGCACCTACCCAAAGCCCAAACGTCCCTATCCAAAATCGGCCACTTCTCCAGTCGTGCCGTCTCAAAAGAAGCGCGCACCAGATGCAGTTCACTAGAAAGAACACAGCGTAGATCGGAAACACCCCGAGAGCCCAAATGAAAGGCTCGCCCGTTGTCGAGTTCAATCCGAGTGCACGTTCCTCTGGAATGGCCCAAGCACGAGAAGCCAGAACGAGGTATATGGCCATCCCTACGCCATTGCATGTGAGCAGGCATAAATTGAACGCCTGAGACAGCGGTCCTCTCTCCAGGTTGGAGCCCATAGCTCTAGTCCTGCTCCTGATCGCTGCTAGGTTTCTTTACTGTGAGGGTGAGGCCGAAGAGCGAGGCTTTGAGGCGTTCAGGCGAGTCGGAATAGAACTCTTCGAGCAGCGCCTTGAACTTGCCAGCAGAACCCTCTGATATTTGGCACTGATGGATCATGGCCACGCCCACAAGGATCTTGGCGTGATTCTCGCGTCTCTTCTGTTCTCTGATATCTAAAGCCCGCAGCCGTCGTTCACTGGACTTGAGTGCCGCGACCTTTTCCGCCGTCGCTTTGCGGATGGCTGCAACCTCAGCCGCTGCTGCTTCTTTGATTGCTTTCTTCTGTGCTTCGAGTTCCTGGATGCTCTTTGGGTTCGACCGGGCCATGCGTCCTAGCATACAATCAAGAGCGTGCTGGCGTAAACGTTCGTTAGCCACTAATGCGCGATACCTAGTTTGTTTCACAAACTACGCGCACCTGCGGTGGGCAGAGGCAACAGCAACCGCAACGGCAAGAACAACCGCAACAGCAACTGCAAAGGCTCGCTCGCTTGGCCATCGTTCACGTGGTGATGAAATCGTCCAGCACGGCACCGCCCGCAGCGGCGCACGCGCAGTACATCGCCCGCGATGGTCAGTATCAGCAGCGCGGCGGCCTGGAGCTAGTCGAGTCGGGCAACATGCCCGAGTTCGCGCGTGAGAATCCGCATAGCTTCTGGGAAGCAGCGGACACCTTCGAGCGGAAGAATGGCCGTGCTTATACGGAGCTGCAGATCGCTCTTCCCCGCGAGCTTGCTCCGAGTGAGCGTCATGAGCTGGCGCGTGAGACAGCCCGCGAGCTTCTGGGCGAGCGTTTCGCCTACACCCTGGCGGTGCATACGCCTTCGGCGAAGGACAATATCGAGCAACCGCACATGCACCTAATGTTCTCGGAACGTGTGGTGGATTCGAACACTCAATCCCTTTCTGAAGAGCAGTTCTTCAAGCGCAATGGAGCGAAGAAAGACCCGGAGTGGAACTCGCGGGACAAGCCCATGGAGGTGCGCGAGAAGTGGGTCGAGATGATGAACGCGGCCATGGAGCGGCACGGCCATATTCAGGATCCAGCGCAGCGCCTGGATACGCGTTCCTGGGCCGACCAGGGCCGCCCCGATCTCGCCGAGCTTCGGGAGCAGAAAACGCTTCGTGGCGATGGTCCCGAAGCGATGGAGCGGCACCGGGAGATCGATGGGCTGCGGGAGCAGCGGGCTGAACTGCCTTCGCCGCACCTGAGCGCGGACAAGGTGATCGAACTGTGGGAACGGGGAGCAGAGCAGCAGATCGCTCAGGTGCGGGAGCGCGAGGCCCGCGAGTTGGGCCGTCTGGACAAGCTGATCGCCGCTGCCAAGGAGTTCGCCAACGAGGTCAAAGACCGTACCGTCGCCTTTGCGAAAGACATCAAGGAGCGGGCCGGTTCCCTGTTCGGCAATGGGCCCCAGGAAGAGCAGGCCAAGGCCGCTCCGGAGAAAGACCAGGCGAAGGAGCAGGCACGACCGCCTACCCCGGAGATGCAGGCGAGGCTGGATGAACTGTTAGGCGGGTTTCATCGCAGGATGGAGGCGCAGCAGTCCGTCGAGGCGAAGCTGGCCGACTTCGGCAACCGCATGGACACCAGGCTTCAGCAGGAACAGGCGCAGGCGCTTGCCCGTCAGCAGCAGGAGCAGGCATGGAAGCAGCAGCAGGAACAGACCAAGACCAAAGAGCCGGAGATCGAGCGCGAGCACTCCCGTGGGTTTGGGATAGGAATGTAGGAATCATGAGAGACGATGAGCTGTTAGCGATCTATGGAGCCACCCGCAAGCTGGCCGAGGACATGCAAGCGCGGGACGCGGAGCTGAAGCAGAGCACGGCGGCGCTTGAAGCCACCATCGTCCAGGTGCGGCAGTTGCCCGCCATGCTCGGCCAGCAGACCAGCAAGTACATCGCTGCCGGCATCCGGGAGGTCGTCGAGGAGGACTTCAAGCATCCACTTGAGAAAGCGATCGAAGGGCCGATCCGGTCCATCGAGGTGGCGGCCTACCATGCGCGAGAGGCGGTCGGGCACCTCAAGGAAGAGGCCCGCTTCCAGACCTGGACCGTATTCGCCCTCATCCTGGCTCTGGGTTTTGCTTTGGGAGCCTTCGGGACGTACTTCTTCTTTACCCGGCAGGTGTCGGCGTTGAACAGCCGTTTCGACCATCTGGAGCAACTGCTGGTCGCGCCTCCACCGGCTGCAGCGGACACCCACGTCCCAACGCCGCAGCCTGGGAAGAAGCATGGGCAGCACTAAAGGCAGGCTATGGATTTGACGCGCAAGCGCTTGGAACGCGGATGAAGCCCGCGTCCCACAAACCCACAGCCTCGACGACGGGGAGAAATTTCTTACCTAGGGCAGGTCGGATTGTCAGAGCCGGAATTGAGGGAGGTGCCGCCTTCTGTATCGGCGTCGATAAGGGTGTGTTTGTCGTCGTTGAACTGGAGACCGTTTATCGAGCGGATGTTGTAGGAACGTTCGTGCCCGAAGTCAGAAAAGACGTTGTATTGAACGGTCACGGTGTGTGGGTTTTGAGCGACGAGGCTCTTTTTTAAGGGACCGTAGAAGACTGTGTCATAGCAATAACCACCGCCAACCTTGGTGTAGACCATTACGCCAGCGTCGCCCTTCGAATCGCGGCGGGCATCGTCGCCCCACGGTGTCGTGCCGTCGATTGAGTATTGTTCCTGCAAAGTAACGATGTGCACTCGGTTGGTGAAGAAGTAATCAACCCCGAAACTGAAAGCGATAAGAACGACCGAGGCAGCGAGCCACCTGCGAGAAATGCCGGTTGCAGTCAGGATGACGATGCACATGGCAACGCCAATAGCGAAAAGGCCAGCGAAAATGATAGTTGCGTTG
>CAXTWP010000052.1:0-11686 GCA_964247945.1 uncultured Acidobacteriaceae bacterium
GCCTGGCTCTTCCTTTCGGCCTTCGCGCTGGGTGGCCAATACATCTTCCGGATGTTCGGCATTACGCTGCCCGCGTTTGAGATCGCCGGCGGCGTCATCCTGCTGCTGATCGGCCTCGACATGCTCGAAGCTAAGCGCTCCGCCACGCAGGAAGTTACCGGCGACACCGCAGCCGCCGCCAGCAAGGAGGACGCCGGCATCGTTCCGCTCGGCATCCCTATGCTCGCGGGTCCCGGTTCCATCACCTCGGTCATGGTGCTCGTCGGCCAGGCCCAGACCAAGTGGCAGATGGTGGCAATCCTTGCGGCCATCTTCGTCACGGCGGCGATCTGCTACCTTGTGTTGGGCAACTCCGACAAAGTCGCTCGCGCGCTCGGCGACACTGGCATCCGCATCCTTGTTCGCATCATGGGTCTGCTGCTTGTGGCGCTGGCCATCCAGTATTTCGTCAACGGCATGGTCGATCTGGGTGTCATTACCAAGCCCTCTTAGGTGATCTCCTCACTGCGTCAGCAACCCTGAGAGGGCCGTCAGCAGTCCGAAGCCACCAAGCCCCAGGCCCAGAAAGAAGTAAGCCCGGTTTCGGGTAAACAGCGTGATGGAACACAGCACCACGGCAATCTGCAGCAGTGCCTCGCCGAGATCGTAGCGCGTGGCACGGCGTTCGGCATGTTCGACCTCTGCCTCGTACTCGTGGGCTTTCTCTGTCTCCTCGGCCAGATCACCCTTCCACTTGGACAAATGCGAAGTATACTCGGCAACTTTTGCGGTCGCGGCTGGGGTAGCCGGTTGCAGCATCATCTGATCGACCGTGACGCTCAGGTTGTCCGAGCGAATCTTCTTGGCCTGATACTCGTTCCACTGGTCGCCGGCGCGCGCCTGCATCAGCACCGCCTCCGTGTGCGTGCGATGGCCCAGCACCGTCACCATCGCCACCAGCACAGCCAGGATCGAGATGGCCAGGGAGATACTTGTCAGCGACTCCTTGCCTTCGCCTGCTTCCTTCAACTGGTTGGCGAACTCCTGCATCTCACTGGCTTCCATAGCACTCCCACTCGGTCGTCGCAGGCCAAGTCTATCGCAAGACGAAAAAGCGTCGTCCGAGGTGACAGCGATGCCGCAAGTGGCTAGGATAGACGGCGATGCAACGACGCGACTTCCTCAAGACCTCCGGCACCGCTCTGGCTGCAATAGCCCTCCCCGGCACCACCGCCTTCGCCGCTCCGGCGACATCAGCGGGCGGACGCCAGGTCCTGCCGATCAACCGCAACTGGCACTACCACCCCAGCAAGGTCGCCGGCGCCGAGTCGCCCACCTTCGACGATGCCGCCTTCGAGCGCGTCGTGATCCCGCACACCAACGTCGTCCTTCCGTGGCACAGCTTCGACGATAAGGCCTACGAGTTCATCTCCACCTATCGCCGCCGCTTCAAAACCCCCACGGGCAGCGCGGGCAAGCGTGTCTTCGTCGACTTTGAAGGCGCCATGACCGCCTCCACCGTGTGGATCAACGGCACCAGCCTCGGCGAGTACAAGGGCGGCTTTACCCCCTTCTCCTTTGAGTTGACCGGCCACCTGAAACCGGAAGGCGGCGACAACGTCCTCGTCGTCTATCTCGACTCCACCGAACGCGACGACATCCCGCCCTTCGGCAATGAGATCGACTACATGACGTTTGGCGGCATCTACCGCGAGGTCAACCTGCGCGTCGTGCCCCAGATCTTCCTTGATAATCTTCACGTCCGCACCGGGGATGTGCTTACCAGGCCCATACTCGATGTGGATTGCTTCCTGGCGGGCAAAGCCTCCGGCCCGCTGACGCTCGAAGTCGAACTGCACGACGGCGAACGCGTGATCGCCAAAGCTACCGGCAAGGCGATCGCTCCCTCGGGAGCCGACCCGCAAGCCGGCGAGGACCCCGCAACCGCCGCGCCCGCCTATCTCACCACGGAGACCACACAGGACCACGCCCGCCAGACCGTCTCTTTGCCGAACCTGACCGGCATCAGGCTCTGGGCCCTCGATACACCGCACCTCTACACCGTGCGCGTCCGTCTGCTCGAAGGCGGAAGGCTCATCGACGAGGACTCCCGCCGCATCGGCTTCCGCGACGCCACATTCACCGACGCCGGCTTCTCGCTCAACGGAAAGATCGTCAAGCTGCGCGGCCTCGATCGACACCAGACCTTCCCTTTTGTCGGCCAGGCCATGCCCGCGCGTGTCCAGCGCCGCGACGCCATCGTCCTGCGCAAGGGCTTGCATTGCAACATCGTCCGCACCTCGCACTACCCGCAGTCGCGCCACTTTTTAGACGCCTGCGACGAGCTAGGCCTGCTTGTGCTCGAAGAGATACCCGGTTGGCAGCACGTAGGCCCGGAGCCCTGGCAGCAGGTGGCCATCGACAACGTGGGCCGCATGATCCGCCGCGACTGGAACCACCCCTCTGTTATCCTTTGGGGCGTTCGCATCAACGAGTCGCGCGACTACCACGACTTCTACACGAAAACCAATGCGCTTGCGCATGCGCTCGACACGACGCGCCAGACCGGCGGCATCCGCTACTTCCAGGAGTCGGAGTTCCTCGAAGACGTCTTCACCATGAACGACTTCGGCTTTCCGCTGAAGAAGCCGAACCACCCCAGATACCTCAATACCGAATTCGTCGGACACACCTTTCCCGCGAAGACCACCGATGACGATGAGCACCACCGCGAGCACACGCTGCGTCACGTCCGCATCCACAATCAGCTTGCCTCGGACCCGCAGTACGCCGGCGGCATCGGCTGGTGCGCCTTCGACTACAACACCCACGCCAACTTCGGCGCAGGCGACCGCATCTGCTATCACGGCGTCACCGACATCTTCCGGGAAAACAAGCCCGCTGCGACCTTCTACAAGTCGCAGTGCGATCCCTCCGAGGAGATCGTTCTCGAACCCGCCTTCCACTGGGCCAACAGTGATGAATCGACCGGCTTCACCAAGGCCGTAATCTGTTCCAACTGCGACCGCATTAAGATCTTCATCCGCAAGAACAGCATCGAGACCAATCCCTGGCTTCCCGTCATCGAACTCGATCCTGATCGCGCCGAATACAGCCACCTCAAGTATCCGCCATTTATCTTCGACCGCGGCCAGGTCCGCGACACCAACGGTCACGCCTGGGGCGATCTCCGCATCGATGGGTTCATCAAGGACAAACAAGTTGCGTCCGTCACGCTCTCCGGCACAGGCGTCGACCGCAAGTTCGTGCTTCTGCCGGACGATGTAGCTCTATACGCCGACGGTGCCGACACCACCCGCGTCGTCCTCCGCGTCACCGACGAGTTCGGCGCGCTCCGCACGTACGCCAACGATCCTGTGGCTTTCAAGCTCGAAGGCCCGGCCACGCTGATCGGCGACAATCCCTTTGCTCTCATCGGCGGTACGGGCGCAGTCTGGATACGAGCGAAAGAACAGGCCGGCACGGTCCGCCTCACCGCCACGCATCCGCGGCTTGGTTCTCAGACCGTCGAGTTCACTTTAACCGCGTCCGTATCCGAAGCGGTATAGCACCTACCGCTGGATCGTCGTTTCCGCCTTGGTCAGCTTCTTTTGCACATCGCCGGGCGTCGGCAGCTGCGACGCATCCCAGCCGCCGCCCAGCGCCTCGATCAACTGCACCGACGCCGTCATCTGCTGGACGTGCAGCGTGGCCAGCGTCTGCTGATCCGTGAGCAGCGTCGTCTGCGCCGTGACCACGTTGACATACGGATCGACGCCTGTCTGGTAGCGCGCAAACTCGAGATCTACAAACTCCTGCGCGGACTTAGCCGCAAGCTCCTGCTGCTGCAACTGCTGCGAAAGGATGCGCGTCGCCGCCAGATAGTCCTCGACTTGCTGGAATGCCGTGAGCACCGTCTCCCGATAGCTCGCTACATCCGCGTTGTAGGTGGCGATGTACTGGTTGACCGTGGCCCGCCGCTGCCCGCCATCATAGATCGTCTCCGAGAGCGAAGGACCGATCGACCAGAAACGGCTCGAGATGTCGAACAGATGTTTCCAGGTGGAGCTTTCAAAGCCGCCCGTCGCGCTCAACGTCAGCGTGGGATAGTAAGCGGCGTAGGCGATGCCGATTTCGGCGTTTGCGGCGGCCATCGTACGTTCGGAGGCGGCGACGTCCGGTCGCCGCTCCAGCAGCTGCGAGGGCACGCCGATCGGGATGGCCGGCGGAGTGCGCAGCATGGGCTTCACCGCAACGGAGAAGCTCGACGCGCTGGTGCCGACAAGCAGAGCGATGGCGTGCTCATACTGCGCCCGCGCCACGCCAAGGTTTATAGAGGCCGCCTGCGCGTTCTCAAGCGTATTCTCCGCCTCGACCACCGAGATCCGATCCCCAACCCCGGTCTCATACTGCGCCTGCGTATAGGCCAGCGACTTCTTGTCCGCCTCGATCGTCTGATCGTAGATCTGGCGCAGCGCGTCCTGCCCGCGAAGCTCAAAGTAAAAGACGGCCAGGCTGGCCTGCTCCGTCAGCCGCTCATTTTCGAGGTCGGCCGCGCTTAGCTGGGCGTTGTACTGGTCGGCGCGAATGGTATTGCGTATTCGCCCCCAGAGGTCCGGCTCCCACGTAAGGTCAAAGGGGAGCGAACCGATGCTGCTCTGCCGGCCGTTGTTGGTAATCGCTCCGCCCGTGCTGGTCGTGCCGGTACCCGAACCTGTACCCGTGCCGGTGGTGGTGGGCGTTCCGGTCGCGTTCGTCAAATTGGAAGACGACCGCGTCCGGCTGTACGACGGTGTAGTCCCAAGCGTGGGATAGAGCTGCGAGCGGGCCTCGCCGACGATCGCCCGCGCCGCCAGGAAGTTTGCAAAGTAGATCTTGATGTTCTGGTTGTTGATATCGAGCTGGTCCTCCAGCGCGTTCAGCTCGGGCTCTTGATAGATCTCCCACCACTTGCCCCGCAGCATGGCATCTTGCGGCTGCGCCACCTTCCACGCTGTTTGTGAATCCGCATCCGCAAACTGCGTGGGCGACTCCTTATAGCTGGCCGCCGGGGCCTGCGCGGTCGCGATCGGACGGCTGTACTTTGGCCCAACCATGCAGCCCGCCGGCAGCAGCGCGACGGCAAGGGCGGTAAAAGCGGCGCATTGGCGCTCAAATCGTGTCATCGTCTCAACTTCCTATCGTAGTCCTCTAATCGCCCGCAGCATGGACCAGCTTATTCTCCGGCTTGTAGTCATCCCGGGTCTTGCCCTGCACCCGCAGCCGCAGCCGATCGAGCATCAGATACACCACCGGCGTGGTGTACAGCGTCAACAGCTGGCTCACGATCAGCCCACCGACGATGGTGATGCCGAGCGGCCGCCGCAGCTCCGACCCCGTTCCCGTCCCGAACGCCAGCGGCAACGCGCCAAACAAGGCCGCCATGGTCGTCATCAGGATGGGACGAAAACGCAGCATACAGGCCTCAAAGATCGCGGCCTCCGTATCCAGTCCCATCTCGCGCTCGGCTTGCAGTGCAAAGTCGATCATCATGATGGCGTTCTTCTTCACGATGCCGATCAGCAGCACAATCCCGATGATGGAGATGACGTTCAGGTCCTGATGAAACAGAATCAACGCCAGCATCGCGCCCACACTGGCCGAAGGCAGGGTCGAGAGGATCGTCAACGGGTGCACCAGGCTCTCGTAGAGAATGCCGAGCACGATATATACCGCCAGCAACGCGGTAGCGATCAGGATCGGCTCTGAGCTCAGCGACGCCTGATAGGCCTGCAGCGTCCCGGCAAAGAAGCCCCGGATGCTCGAAGGTGTCCCCAGGCGCTGCTGCATCTCGTCGATGGCCACCGTCGCGTCGCTCAACGCCACCCCCGGCGCAAGGTTGAACGACACCGTGACGGAAGGGAAGAGGCCGGTATGGTTCAGGGCCAGCGGCGTGGTCTTGGCCTGGGACTTAGACAAGGAAAACAGAGGCACATTGCCGGTCGCCGTCGTGCTGCTCGTTCCCGCGGGATGAAAATAGATGTTCTTCAGCCCATCGGGCGTCTGCCAGTACTGCGGCGCAACCTCCAGCACCACATAATATTGGTTCAGCTGGGTGTAGATGACCGAAACCTCGGACTCAAAAAAAAAAAAGTATAAGGCCGAGTCGACCGACTGCGCCGTCTGCCCGAGCCGCGCTGCCGTGACGCGATCGAAGGTCACCATCTCGTCCAGACCGCCGTTCTGCTGGTCGGAGTTCACGTCCTGCAATCCGGGCAACCGTTTCATCTCGGCCAGCAGCTTCGGTCCCCAGGTCTGCAGGTCGGCCACGTTATCGGCCTGGAGCGTGTACTGGTAGAGCGCGTTGCCGCCGCGCCCACCGATGCGCAGGTCCTGTGATGCCTGCAGGAACGCCGACGCTACCGGCAACCGGTTCAGCTTCGGCCGCAGCCGGTTGATGACATCCGCCGCGCCGATCTTGCGCACATTCAGCGGCTTCAGGATGACGAACAGATTGCCCGTGTTCGTCGCCCCGCCGCCTCCGGTAAAGCCCATGACGTTTTGGACCGCTGGGTCCTTATCGATGATGCCTTCTATCCGTTGCAGCGAATCGTCCATCGCCGGAAACGAGGAATCCTGGGGACCTTGCAGTCCGCCATTCAGCGACCCCGTATCCTGCTGCGGGAAAAAGCCCTTGGGGATCTTGATGATGGTCACCACGTTCAACGCAATCGTCAGAAAAAGCACCGTCAGCGTCAGCACCGGGTTTTCAAGCACCCAATGCAGGCTGCGTTCGTACACCGACAGCACCCAGTCGAAGAACCGCTCGGTCGCCATGTACATCCGGCCATGGACGCGGTTGTGCTCGGCCTTCAGCAGGTACGCGCACATCATCGGCGTCGTCGTCAGCGAAATGACCATCGAGACCAGAATGGCGGTCGAGAGCGTGATGGCGAACTCGCGGAAAAGCCGGCCCACAATCCCGCCCATCAGCAGCAGCGGGATAAATACCGCGATCAGCGAGATGCTGATCGACACCACCGTAAAGCCGATCTCTTTCGCCCCCAGCAGGGCCGCCGCCATCGGCGTCATGCCCTCTTCCAGGTGCCGCGAGATGTTCTCCATCACGACAATTGCGTCGTCCACCACGAACCCGGTTGAGATCGTCAGCGCCATCAGACTCAGGTTGTCGATCGAAAAACCGCACAGATACATCACCGCAAAAGTGCCGATCAGCGACACCGGCACGGCCACAGCCGGGATCAGCGTTGCCCGGCCGTTGCGCAGAAAGACGAAGACCACAATGATCACCAGCACGATCGAGATGATCAGCGTCCGCTCCACATCGGAGACCGACGCCCGGATGGTCGTAGTCCGGTTAAGCACCACAGTGACATCGATACCATTGGGAATCGAAGCCTTCAACGCGGGAAGCGAGGCCGTGATCCGGTCGACCGTGTCGATGATGTTCGCGCCCGGCTGCCGAAAGATAATGAGCGTTACGGCGCGTTTGCCGTTCAGGTAACCCGCCGTGCGGATGTTCTGGACCGAGTCCACGACATCGGCCACATCCTCCAATCGCACCGCCGCCCCGTTGTTGTAGCCGACGATAAGGGGCTTGTAGTCCGCCGCGTGCGAAATCTGCCCATTGACCACAATGTCCGCTGTTGTGACGCCGTCGCTGATCTGCCCACGCGCCAGTTGCGAGTTCTGCAGGCTCAGCACCGACTGGACGTTCGCCATCGTTAGGCCCAGTCCGGCGAGTTTGGTCGGGTTCACCTCCACCCGCACCGAGGGCAGCGCGCCGCCGCCCGCGTTCACCTGCCCGACGCCCTGGATCTGCGAGATCTTCTGCTCCATCACCGTCGAGGCTTCGTCGTACAGCTTGTCGGGGCCGTACTTGTCCGAGGTCAGCCCGATGATCATGATCGGCGCGTCCGCCGGATTCACCTTGCGGTAAGTCGGGTTCGAGGGGAGGTTGGCAGGCAGATAGGTCCGCGCCGCGTTGATCGCCGCCTCCACGTCACGCGCCGCGCCATCGATGTTGCGGCTCAGATCGAACTGAATCGTGACGCCGGTCGTTCCCAGGCTGCTGGCGGAGGTCATCTCGGTCACCCCCGCGATGTGCCCCAGCTGCCGTTCCAAAGGCGTGGCCACCGACGACGCCATGATCTCCGCGCTCGCGCCCGGCAAGCTCGCGTTGATCGAGATCGTCGGAAAGTCCACCTGCGGCAGCGGCGATACCGGCAGCCCCTGGAACGCAATGGCCCGCGGGTTGGCTATCGCGACCGTCAGCAGCGTCGTTGCGACGGTCCGGCGGATGAAGGGCGCCGAGAGACTCATGCGGTTGCCTGACCGGGGCGCGAATCGGACGGCGCGTTGACCGGTTCGTTGCCCGTGTCTGGGTGCGCCGGTTTGCGCGAAAAACGCTGCGCTAGATTGTCGAAGAAGATGTAGATAACGGGAGTCGTATAGAGCGTCAGCACCTGACTCAGCAGCAGCCCCCCGACCATCGAGATACCCAGCGGACGCCGCAGTTCCGACCCGATACCATGCCCAAATGCCAGAGGCAGACCGCCCAGCAGCGCCGCCATCGTCGTCATCATGATCGGCCGAAAGCGCAGCAGACACGCTTCGTAGATCGCCTCCGTCGAGGTCTTGCCGTGGTTGCGCTCGGCCTCCAGCGCGAAGTCCACCATCATAATGCCGTTCTTCTTCACAATGCCGATCAACAGCACAATCCCGATGATCGCCACCACGCTCAAATCCTGATGGAACAAGATCAGCGAAAGAAACGCGCCCACACCCGCCGAGGGCAGCGTGGAAAGAATCGTGATCGGATGAACAAAGCTCTCGTATAGTACGCCCAGAACGATATACACCGTTACCAGCGCGGCGAGGATCAGCAGCGGCTCATTCGAGAGCGAGTTGCGAAAGCTAGCCGCCGTCCCCTGAAAGTCCGACTGAATACTCGCGGGCATGTGCATGTCCTTCTGCACCTTGGTGATCGCGTCGATGGCTCCGCCCAGCGCCGCATTCGGCGCAAGGTTGAACGAGACGGTGATCGCCGGAAATTGGCCCTGGTGCATAATCGAGAGCGGCTCCGTCGTCGTCTCAAAGTGCGAAAACGCGCTCAGCGGCACCCGGCTGCTGATGTTCGACGCCGTCGCTCCCGCCGAAGTGGACCCCCGCGACGAAGAGACCGCGGAGGACGCCAGGGCGTTCACCGGAGATGTAAACGTGTACGCCGACGGCGTATACACCGCCGCCGAGGTAAGCGTATTTGAGCCTGCCGAAGTGGACCCGCGCCCCGAGGAGCTCGACCCGCCCGCGCCCGTCGTTCCGCTCGCCGCGTTCGATTGAATGTAGATCTGGTCCAGCTTATTCGGGTTGAGCTGGAACTGCGGCTCCGCCTCAAGGATCACGTGGTATTGATTCAGCTGCGTGTACATCGTATTGATCTGCCGCTGCCCAAAGGCGTCGTAGAGCGTCTGGTCGATGGTCGTCGGCGCAATGCCCAGCCGCGTAGCCGTCGCCCGGTCGATTACCAGCGACACGGCCAGCCCTCCGGTCTGCTGGTCTGTCGCAACGTCCTCGATCTCCGGCAGATCCTTCAGCTTGTCGACAAAGCGATCGGTCCAGGAGTTCAGCTCGTTCTGGTCCGGATCTTCGAGCGTGTACTGGTATTGCGTACGGCTCACCCGGTCATCCACGGTAATGTTCTGCACCGGCTGCATGAAAATCTGAACGCCCTGAACGTCGCCCAGTTTGCCCTGCAACCGCCGAATCACGTCCGACGCGCTCAGGTCGCGCTCCGCCAGCGGCTTCAAATTGATCGACATGCGCCCGCTGTTGGTGGTCGTGTTGGTGCCGTCCGCCCCAATAAAGGACGACAGGCTTTCAACCGCCGGGTCCTGCAGAATCACCTTTGCCAGTTCCTGCTGCCTGTCGGCCATCGCCTTGGACGCGATCGTCTGCGGAGCCTGCGTAATGCCCTGAATCACGCCCGTGTCCTGCACCGGGAAGAAGCCCTTCGGGATGATCATGTACAGGTAAACCGTGAGCAGCAACGTGGCCAACGCCACCAGCAGCGTCACGCCCTGGAACTCTAGCACCACCTTCAGCGTCCGCCCGTAAAACGCGATCATGTTTTCAAACACGCGCTCGGAGGCGATGTAGAACCGGCTCTGCTGCGATTTGGGGTCGTGTTTCAGGATGCGGGAGGCCATCATCGGCGTCAGCGTCAAGGACACCACAGCCGAGACGATGATCGTCACCGCCAGCGTCACCGCAAACTCCCGGAAGAGCCGCCCCACCACATCGCCCATAAACAGCAGCGGGATCAACACGGCGATCAGCGAGACCGTAAGCGACAGGATCGTAAAGCCGATCTGCTCCGCTCCCTTCAGCGCGGCTTCCATCGGCGGCTCGCCTTCCTCCAGATAGCGCGAGATGTTCTCAACCATCACAATCGCGTCGTCCACCACGAACCCGGTTGAGATCGTCAGCGCCATCAGGCTCAGGTTGTCGAGCGAATACCCCAGCGCGTACATCGCCGCAAAGGTCCCCACCAGCGAGAGCGGCACCGCCACGCTCGGAATAATCGTCGCGTATAAGTTGCGCAGGAAGAGGAAGATGACCAGCACAACCAGACCGATGGTCAGCAGCAGCTCAAACTCGACATCGTCCACCGACGCCTGGATCGGCGTCGTCAGGTCGGTGAGGGTGACGACATCGATGCCTTTCGGCAGGTTGACCTCAAGCTGGGGCAACAGCTTCTTGATGCTCTTAACGACCGAGATCGTGTTACCGCCCGGCTGCCGCTGCACGTTCAGGATGATGGCAGGCGTTTGGCTCGGTCCGTTCCCCGAATCGGGCCTTCCAACCCATGCGGCCTGACTGTTGTTTTCCACGCCGTCGGCGATCTGCGCCACGTCCGTCAGCATGATCGGCGCGCCGTCCTTGTACGCCACCACCACCTTCTTGTAGTCGCTCGAGGTTACCAGCTGGTCGTTCGCGTCGATCTGGTAGTCCTGGCGCGGCCCGTCGAAGTTACCTTTCGCCGCGTTCACACTGGCGCTCGAGACCGCCGACCGCAGATCCTCCAGATTGACCCCAAACGATGCCAGCTTCGCCGGGTTGGCCTGGATGCGCACCGCCGGCTTCTGCCCGCCGCTGATCGACACCAGACCCACACCGCTCAGCTGCGAGATCTTCGGCGCAAGCCGCGTATCCACCAGATCCTCGACCTGCGAAAGCGGAATGGTGTTCGACGTAATCGCCAGCGTCAGCACGGGCGCGTCGGCGGGGTTTGTTTTGCTGTAGATCGGGGGGGCCGGCAGATTCGCCGGCAAAAAGCTCTGCGCCGCGTTGATTGCCGACTGCACCTCTTCCTCGGCGATGTCGATGTTCAGGGTCAGGTTGAACTGCAAC
The DNA here is from genome assembly GCA_964247945.1 of uncultured Acidobacteriaceae bacterium. Taxonomy (GTDB): domain Bacteria; phylum Acidobacteriota; class Terriglobia; order Terriglobales; family Acidobacteriaceae; genus Edaphobacter. The sequence continues at coordinate 11,392 of CAXTWP010000052.1, forward strand.
ACCACGACCGAGTTGCCCCCCGAACTCGAGGAGGTCATCTGGCTCAGTCCCTGTAGCTGGCCAAACTGCCGCTCCAGGGGCGCGGTCACCGTGGTCGCCATCACATCCGGACTTGCCCCGGGATAAAAGGTCAGCACTTGGATCGTCGGGTAGTCCACCTCCGGCAGCGCCGAAACCGGTAGCTGCGTATAGCCGACGATCCCAACCAGCAGGATCGCCGCCATCAGCAGCGACGTGGCCACGGGCCGGAGAATAAACGGACGCGAGGGACTCAAGGAGCGTCACTCCCCGTACC
>CAXTWP010000052.1:11696-13270 GCA_964247945.1 uncultured Acidobacteriaceae bacterium
GGTATCGCGTGAGGCGGGCCGGCTCGAGACGGTCACCTTGGACTTATCCTGCAGCTTGTCGAAGCTGCTGTTGGCCAGCACATCGCCGGGATTGAGGCCATCCACCTGGGTCGTCCCGCCGTCCGTTACCCCCGTTTTGATCGGCTTCATATGCGCCACTCCATCCTGCAGCACATAGACAAACGCCGCCTGTCCGTTATGCTGAATCGTCGACGAAGGAATCAGGGTCGCCTGATGCAGCGTCTTCGAGAGCAGCCGTGTATTCACAAACTCATTGGGGTACAGGCTCATATCCTTGTTGGTGAACTGCGCCCGCGCCTTCACCGTTCCCGTGGTTGTGTCAATCTGGTTGTCCAGCGAGAGCAGAGTCCCCGTGCCGATCTTCTTCAACGCCGCCCGGTCCATGGCCTCAACCGGCAGCTTCGCGCGCCCGCGTATCTGCGGTACTACTTGATTCAGCGTGTCCTCGGCCAGGGTAAAGATCACCGTAATCGGCTGAACCTGCGTCACCACCACCAGCACCGTTGGTCCGTTCGCCGTCACCACGTTGCCGGGATCGACCAGCCGCAATCCCACCCGTCCGGTAATCGGCGAGACAATGTGGCAAAAGTCCACCTGGATCTGGTCAAACTGCACCGTTCCCTCATCGTTCTTTACCGTGCCCTGGTCCTGGAGCACGATCTTCTCCTGGTCGTCCAGCGTCTGCTTCGGGATCGCGTTGCGCGCCCACGCCGCCTTGTAGCGGTCGAGGTCCATCTGCGCCTGCGCCAGCACGTTCCGGTCGCGGTCGAGAATGCCTTGCGCCTGCAGCAGCGTCGCCCGGTACGGCCGGTCGTCGATGTCGAGCAGCGGCGTACCCTTGCGCACCAGCTGCCCCTCCTTATAGTGGACCGCCGTGATGACGCCGTTAACCTGCGCCGTGATCGACGACGTAAACACCGGCGTCACCGTGCCGATCGCATCCAGATACACGCCGATGTCGCCCTTCTGCGCCGTGGCCGTCGTCAAAGTCACCGGTCCGCCGCCGGGACCGCGTCGGGGAGCGGCGGCCGCGGTCTTCGGGTCCTGTTTCCGATTCATCACAAAGTAAAAGCCCGCCGCAAAGATCAGCAGCAGCAACACCCAAACCAGAACGCGGACACCCACGCCGCGCTTCTTTTCCGGTGCCGGCGCGGGCAGCAGGTGGTCCGGCCCGAGAGGGGAGTGCGCGTTCACTTCAGATGCCAAAGGGTCTCCTCTTTACCGCTTGATGAGTCATAGCATCACTTCGTTGAGACGCGCATTGAGCAACAACGTATGGACGCATCGCCCGCGTCATAAAGTTGCAAAGGCGTCTCGACGCAACTCAGAGATGCATGATGCCAACAGTTTACCGTGTATGCCGTCTCAGTTCTCCAGCACCACCACCGCCATCGCCATATCCCGGCCATGCGTCAGACTCAACGAGCTTCGCGCCGCCCCCATCGACAGCGCCCGCTCCGCCGCCCGTCCATGAAAGAGCAACTCCGGGCGGTGCCACGGCGCGCGCCGCACCTCGATCTCGCGCCAGCCGATTCCCCTGCTGATCCCGGTCC
>CAXTWP010000053.1:0-13204 GCA_964247945.1 uncultured Acidobacteriaceae bacterium
CCCCTACCCTGTGCTGTTGGCTGGAACGACCGACCAACTTGCCGAGAAGATACCGCAAGGGGTGAACCTGAACTGCTGGCCGACCTCGTTCTTTCTTGGCCGGGACGGGCTGGTGAAAGAGACTCACGCCGGTTTTGCCGGACCGGGAAACACCGCAGGGCACGAGGCGCTGGAACGCGACGTAACCGCACTTGTTGAAAAGTTGCTGGCGGACCCGCCGCCCACACAATCGGCAAAGCTGATCCGATAGCTACGGTTTGGAGGCAGCCGCCTTGGGCGCGGGTGTGCCCGCCTCCAGGTGGTCCCAGTTCAGGATCGCATTGAAGCCGAGGAAGTAGCTGCCCTGCGTCTGCCAGCGCCAGAACGGACGCAAGGCGAAGAGTACCATGTGCCCCTTGCCTTGAGGCACGTCCACCAGCAGGGCCTTGCGGGTCAGTTCCTGGCCGCCGCTTAACATACCGCTGAGCAGAATATCCTCGGCCTTCGCGGGGAACTCCATCACGACGCGGGGGTGCTGTGTGGCCGCCGCGCCGCCTGTGCGGGAAGTCGGCAATGCCCCATATGCCATGGCAGGATCGATTGCAATCGCCGGAGGTTTCTCCGGCGCGGAGCCTTGCCAGGGAGAGAGATGCACCGGGTAGGCGTTGGGCGTAACGTTCTGGCTCAGCCGCGCTCCTGGACCGTCGGGATCGAAGTAGCCGTTGCCTCGGCCGCCTTCGCCCGTGACCGTAAGGACGGGGTCTTGCGAGAAGTAGACGGGCAGCTCCTTGCCCTCGTATCCGTACGTCAGCGGACTTGCCTTGTCGGCGATCATGCCGCGCATGATGGACCCTTTGCTGAAGAGCTGGCTGGGGCTGCTGACGCTGACGTTGCGCGCGAGGCCGTATTGGGAAAGCATCTCGACCGTTGAACCGTCGCCGATCAGCGTGCCGCCCTGCTCGACGAACTTCGCCAATTCCGCTAAACCGTCCACGCCGAGACCGCCGCGAATATCCTCGGCGGAGTCAAGCGTACCCAGGTTGGGCGTAGTGTCCGTCTTCTTGTAAGGGATCGGATCGGCTCCGTTCTTCGGTACCCCGGCGACCTGATCGGCGGCGCTTCCGCCGACCGTGGGATAGAGGATGACGTCGAACTTGTCGCGCAGACCGCCCTCGCGAACCTTGATGTCAGCAAAGTAGGTATACGGCACGCCGTAGCGGTCGAGCGCAGCGCGCCACCAGCCTTCGTCCTGCGTTCGTAGCCACGAGTGCAGGTAGCCGATGCGCGGCGTGGTGAGCGGATGCGTCTTGACCGTCGGCAGCGAACCGACCACATGGGCGGTCAGACCCAGTTCGGCGACAGTCTTCTCCACCTGCGAACGATCGGCGTCCGGCAGCAGGAAGGACCCAGCCGCGTAGTGCGAGCCATCGGCATCGAACGGCTCCTCGGCTGCGAGCATCTTCATGTCTTTGAGCTTGAAGCGCAGCGTGACAAGTTCGTTGTCACCGGTGTGGTTGATGAGGATCGTTGAACCTGTGCCCGTGACGTTGCCTTTTTGCTGCACGTCCGCCGTCAGCAGGGTCATCGGCTGCGCAAGAATGCTCTTGTCGCTCACCGTTTTCAATTGCACGTTGCGCATGTACTGCATCGTCCAGCCTGTGTCGTCATAGGGGCGCGGATTGGCGGCAGGATAGTTCTGGATACTTAGATAGAGGTCGGCAAGTGTGCGGTATGGCTGGTCGGCCCGAATAACGTAATCGCCCGGCGCGACGCTTACATCGCCCGCAGTAAAGGCACTCATTGCGGTGCAGACTTCCAGTCCCTGGTGGCGCAGGTCGTTGATCATGTCGGCGACATTCTGCTTCGCCGTCTGCGAGGCGGGAATTACCCAGGCTTTGGTGTCCCCTGTAGTTCCCTTCTCGATGGAACGCTTGTTCTTCAGCCAATAGTTTTCGAGGTAGAGTTCGCGATCCGCGGCGACTTTGTGCAGCGCGAAAAGTATTGCCGACTCTTGAATGTTGGTGTTGTTGCGCGGTCCCCACTTGATTGAGGGCAGCGGCGGATTGGGCCGGTACCACTCGCGGCTGGTCGTGGTTGCGGGCAGTTGCAACTTGTCGATCACGTCCGGGCCATAGCTCTGCACCTCATAAAAGCGGCCGAAGGAGTTATGGGTCTCCGCTATCCAGAACAAATAGTTAGGCACCCAGCCGTCGTAGAAACCGTAGGTCCACACACCGGGGACGCCGCGCTTTGCCATCTCCATCACCTCGGTTTCAGCAAGCAGCCACCACTCGTCGGTCGTAATCGCATCGAGCGAGGGATTGTACGGTCCCGTGCCGGTCGAGACGTATAGATACGATTGTGCTTCGTGCAGGTCATGCAACACTGTAGGGTGCCACTCGAGAACGCCCTTGGTGATGTTCTGCGTCAGCATCAGGTACTGTCCCATGCCGTCGCGGTTGTTGTCGTGCGCGACGTATTTGCCCCAGTACATCAGCGGCGGCCGCGGCTTGCCGGTCTTCTTGCCGTAGTAGAAGGTATCAACCTCCTTGTCGCGCCCGTCCACCTCGACCACCGGCGTGATGAAGGTAATCACGTTGTTACGGATGGACTGAATAAAAGGGGTTTCTTCAATGGCGAGCCGGTAGGCTAACTCAATCAGCATCTCCGGGCCGCCGGTCTCGGGCGAGTGGATACCGCTGGTGATCCAATACAACGGCTTGCTTGTCTTGATTAGCGAGCGCGCCTCCGCTTCGGTCGTCTTGCGCGGGTCGCCGAGCGCCGCGAGATCGGTCTTGTACTTGTCGAGATTCTTCAGCGTCGCCTCATCCGCGATCGCGAGTACAACCTGGTCGCGCCCTTCTTCCGTCTTGCCCAGCTTCCAAAAACGCACGCGCGGCGAAGTCTTCGCCAGCTCCCCGTAGTAGCGGTAGATGTCTTCGGCATAGGTCAGTTCGCCGGGCTTACCGGGAATGCGGCCGAGGAACTTCAGCGGCGAAGGAACACTCGCCGACGCAGGCATGTGATCGACAAGCTCCGTCGTCACGCGCGGGTCGACAAGATATTCCTTGATGAGCCGCGTGTACTCTTCATCCTGCTTCTGCGCCGGGGACGCGCGTCTATCGGCGGCCAACGTGAACAGGGGCGCATGAAGCAGAGCCGCAACGGCAACAAGCAGGCCAAGAAATTTCACTCTGAGATCCCCTAGGAGCGGCCGATGGCAACCTGCAAACAAGCACGATGCGCCATCAAAACCACGGATGAAAGTATGAAGGAAGAGTACCAGAGTTTAGAAGCATGTAAGCAGCATGGCGAGCGGCGGTTACGCATGGCTCTGCGTCTATGGCCAGGCAGTGTGATTGGAAGCCATGCCTTCGATATGATAAAGAAATGCGGAGTCGCGGAAGATCATCAACATTCCTTGCCAAGGTGACCAACTCCGGCATGTGAATTTTCGTCTTAGAAAAAGACATGCGGTTGTGCCGCACGCCTATCGGAAAGTACCAAGAATTGAATTGAGGGCCTCTCTGTGCAAACATGCTCCGCTAATTCCGATGGTTCGCGCGCCAACCCGCTTGCTCAGCAGGCCGATCTTTTGTGCTTCAGCCATCTCCGCTGGGACTTCGTCACGCAGCGCCCCCAGCACCTGCTTCGCCACGCCGCACGCGACCGCCGCGTGTTCTGTTGGGAAGAGCCCATCTGGCACAACGCCGGCGAACTGACGGCGCGCGCGGACGGACAGCCTGGGATGTATCTTGAAATCATCGAAGACTCCGCCTCGTTGCGCGTACTGCGCCCGCATCTCTCGTGGGGTATTGATTGCGATGACGGTCAGCGTAAGCTGCTCGCGGAGTTGATGGAGCATTTCAAGATTGAGCGTTACGTCCTGTGGTACTACACGCCCATGGCGCTTGGCTTCTCATCCGAGCTGAAGGCGGAAGCCGTCATTTACGATTGCATGGACGAATTGAGCGGCTTTCTTGGCGCGCCGCCGGAGCTTGCGCAGCGTGAGACCAAGTTGTTTGAGCACGCGGATGTGGTCTTCACGGGGGGCATCAGCCTTTACGAGGCAAAGCGGCTGCAACACCCGAATGTCCACGCCCTGCCAAGTTCCATCGATGTGTCGCACTTTGCCCAGGCAAAGGACGCCAAGCTGATTGATCCTGCCGATCAGTCGCGGATTTCTCACCCACGCGCGGGGTTTTACGGCGTTGTGGACGAACGATTCGACATCGCGCTCCTGGCAGAGATAGCTGAACTGCGGCCTCTGTTTCAATTCGTAATCCTCGGCCCTGTCGTAAAAATCGATCCCGCGACGCTGCCGAAGGCAAGCAATATCCACTATCTGGGCGGCAAAGCTTACGAGGATCTTCCCTCGTATCTTTCAGGATGGGATGTCGCGTTGCTGCCCTTCGCGCTCAATGCGGCGACGCGCTTTATCTCGCCGACCAAGACGCCGGAGTATTTAGCCGCCGGTAAGCCGGTCATCTCGACCCCAATCCGTGACGTTATTCGGGGCTACGGAGAGGATGGCCTGGTCGCCATCGCCGCGACGGCGGAAGAATTTGTAACCGCGCTTGATCGTGCCATCCTGCCGCAAGAGGCCGCATGGCACCAGGCGGTCACCGAGAAACTCGCGCATAATTCATGGAAGAGCACATGGGCCGTAATGCAGCGAGAGATAGACTTCGCGATCAGCCGCAAAAAGCCGTACAAGAACATGTCCAGCATAAACGCAACACCGAGGGTCATGTCCTCTCTGGGGACCAACCGGATCGAGTCTTTTCTCGCACCCCGCGCACTTACAGGCAGTACTGCGCGCCGCGGCAGAGAACAGTTCGACTACCTTGTCGTCGGTGCCGGTTTTGCGGGCAGCGTGTTGGCGGAGCGGCTCGCCAGCCATCTCGGCAAGCGTGTGCTGATTCTCGACAAGCGCGATCATATCGGCGGCAATGCCTACGACTGCTATAACGCCGACGGCATCCTCATTCACAAGTACGGTCCGCACATCTTCCATACAAACTCGGACGAGGTAGTGGCGTACCTCTCGCGCTTTACGGCGTGGCGGCCGTATGAACATCGCGTGCTCTCTCAAGTCGACGGGCAGCTTGTCCCGGTGCCGATCAACCTCGATACGATCAACCGTTTATACAACCTGAACCTGGATGCCGCCGGCATGGAGGCATTTCTCGCCGAGCGCGTCATCAAGTCTCCCATGATCCGCACTTCGGAAGAGATTGTCATCAGCCGCGTGGGCCGCGAGTTGTACGAAAAGTTCTTCCGCGGTTACACGCGCAAGCAGTGGGGCCTCGATCCCTCGCAGCTCGACTCAAGTGTCGCAGGCCGTATCCCGGTGCGTTTCGACAGCGATGACCGCTACTTTACCGACAGCTTTCAGGCCATGCCGCTGAACGGGTATACGCGGATGTTCGAGCGGATGCTTGATCATCCCCGCATCACCGTTCGTACGGGTGTCGATTATCGCGATCTCGCGCGCACCTACCCAAACGCAAAGATCGTTTATAGTGGACCGATCGACGAATACTTCGGCTTCCGCTTCGGGCCGCTTCCGTATCGTTCTCTGGAATTCAAGCACGAAACCCATAGCACGGATACTTATCAGACGGCGCCTGTCGTGAACTACCCGAACGACCATGCCTACACACGCATTACCGAGTTCAAGTACCTGACCGGACAGCAGCACCCGAAGACGAGCATTGTCTACGAATTTCCGCGTTCCGAGGGTGACCCGTACTACCCGATTCCTCGACCGGAAAACGCCGCTATTTATGCAAAATACCGCGAACTCGCGCTGCGGGACGAGAATGTTGAATTCTGCGGGCGTCTTGCAAACTACCGCTACTTCAACATGGACCAGGTGGTCGCACAAGCGCTGTCAACCTTCAACCGCATCGCCGACGAGGAGATCGCTATCTCGCCGTTTGAGACCGGCCTTGCCAGCATGGCGGCAGCTTCCTTATCCACAACCACTCCCTAGCGAAGGTTATTTCGCGTCGTTCCAATAAGAAGGCGCTCCGCGAAGCGCCTTCTTATCAGGATGCGCTACTGCTCAGTGGGCTTGGCCATCTTTTCGTGCATCGCAGCCTTTACGCCGCCTGGAACGAAGTTTGCCAGCATCCCCTCCAGCTTTGTCTTGAACGATGCGGCGTAGACGTGGTCCTTGCCGTCGAAGAGCGCCTCGATGCCCTGCTCGGCCACGGTGTCCGGCTGACTCTCCGACTTCCCTTTCTGTCCGACATCGGTGTTGTCCATACCCGCACGATGGAAGAAATCCGTGTCGGTGGGGCCCGGTTGAAGTGCCGTTACCGTCACTCCGGTATCCTTCAACTCATAGCGAATGCTTTGCGCAAACGACAGGACGAACGCTTTGGTTGCGGCATAGACCGCCTCGCGCGGCGCAACCATCTCTCCCGCGATCGACGCCGTAAACAGGATTTTGCCCGCCCCCGCCGCGGTCATCTGCTTGACCACGTGTTTGGCCAGATGCACGGTGCCCGCGCAGTTGAGCGCGATCATGTTCAGTTCTTCGTCAAGGTCCGTCTCGGCAAACAACCCGCCGACGCCTACACCCGCGTTGATGCAAGCTACATCAACGGTGCGGCCGAGCGACTGGACATTCGACCAAAGTTGGTCCACTCCCCGACGGGTAGCCAGGTCGGCCTGAATCTCTGTCACCTCCGTACCGAAGGAGCGCAGCTCGTCGGTCGCCGAGGCCAGCCGGCCTCCGGCTGACGCAACCACCAGATCGTATCCTTTGCTCGCCAAAACTCTTGCCAGTTCGAAGCCTATACCGCTTGATGCACCTGTCACGACCGCTAGATTTGCCATAGTTGACTCCTGATCTTCTTGCGCACTGTTGTGCCGAAACGTTCTGATGCACGGTTCAAGGCCGGGGATACTGGTCTTCAGCCCTTCCGCTGGAATGATCCAGGCACACAGGCAGCGCGGCGCGGCTCCAACACATCCATAGGTTGGGCTCCATTGCGGCTGCATCGCAGTCAGGCAAATCCTATGAGGCCCATGAGGTACGTCATGACTGAAGCTATCCACAGCGCTCCGGAGATCACGGGTCCGTCTTTCCCGCTCTCGGGTGCGCAATACGTTCCGCTGATCAATGAGGTCAAGGACGGTCGTGCCTTCTCGCATGCGTTCCAGACCATCCTCGCTTCGCCTGAAACCCTCTATAAGGCATGGTCAGCCGTTGAAGAAATCCCTCTTTGGCAGGAGTATGTCGTTTCGGTCACATCAATCGGCGAGAAGAAAAGCCATTGGGTGATGGGCAACCCGGAGGATGCTGAAGGTAAACGGATCGAGTTCGATTCCGAGATTGTTGAGGACGAGCCGGGTAAAAAGATCGCCTGGCAGTCGATCACCGAGGGCGTCGAACAGAGCGGCGCAGTCACCTTCACGCCGCATCCCTCAGGTAAAGGCACCATCGTCCTCTTGCAGCAGATGGTTAAGGTCCCCGGCGGTGCTGTCGGCAATGCTGTGGCCGCAACCTCAAAGCGGGGCCCCAAGCAGATCGTGATCGAAAACCTTCGTCATTTCAAGCAGATGGTTGAGGCGGGCTCTATTCCCTCCGTCGCCGGCCAGCCGCATGGACCGCGCGGTCTATCCGGCAAGGCAAAGGAGTGGATGTACGGCGAGAACAACCCCACGCCGCCTGGAACCAGCCGGCAGGCCACGAGCACCGAAACACCCGCACCGCAGGAGGCACTATGAAGGCAGTTTGTTGGATGGGCGCAAGCAAGGTCGAGGTCCACGAGGTAGCCGACCCCCAGATTATCAACCCGCAGGATGCGATCATCAAGATCACCCGGACTGCCATTTGCGGGTCGGACCTGCATCTCTTCGACGGCTATATCCCCACCATGGAGTTAGTATAAATTATGGGACATTAGTTTATGTTCATATTGGTATAGGTCGGCAGCGAAGTTAAGAAGCTGAAGCGCGGCGATCGCGTCGTGGTTCCCTTCACCATCGCCTGCGGGAACTGCCTCTTCTGTAAGAAAGACCTGTGGAGCCTCTGCGACAATACCAACCCGAATGCGCAGATTGCCGAAACCATGTACGGCTACAGCGGTTCGGCGCTCTTCGGCTACTCGCATATCTACGGCGGCTACGCGGGTGGCCAGGCCCAGTATGCGCGCGTCCCCTTCGCCGATGTAGGCCCTATCAAGATCGAGAACGATCTGCCCGATGAGAAAGTCCTGTTCCTGTCAGACATCTACCCCACCGGCTATCAGGGTGCCGACAACGCCAACATCGAACCCGGTGACACGGTTGCCGTATGGGGCTGCGGACCGGTTGGATTGTTTGCGATCGCCAGCGCCTACATGCTCGGAGCGGGCAAAGTGATCGCCATCGACCGCTTCCCCGAACGACTGAAGCTCGCCCGCGAATATTGCGGTGCCACCACCATCGACTACAGCGAGGATGACGTGACGGTCGTTGAGGCATTGCGCGATCTGACCGGCGGCATCGGCCCCGATAGCTGCATCGACGCGGTCGGCATGGAGGCTCACTCCAACACGGTCATCGGCCTTTACGACAAGGTCAAGCAGGCCCTGATGATGGAGACCGACCGCCCCTTTGTGCTGCGGCAGGCTATCCAGGCCATCCGCAAGGGAGGAACGCTTTCGATCCCCGGCGTGTACGGCGGCGTGCTTGACAAGGTCAACTTCGGCGCGGCCTTCGGCAAGGGACTGAAGATGGGCATGGGCCAGACCCACATGCATAAATACCTGAAGCCGCTGCTGAAGTCGATCGAAGACAAGAAGATCGACCCATCGTTCCTCATCTCTCATCGCGTCGGCATCGACCAGGTGCCGGACATGTACCCTATGTGGCGCGACAAGCAGGAGTCCGTCACCAAGATTGTGATAGACCCGTGGGTCGGCACCATCGACTAGCCTAAAATCGCCTAAACGGTTCTGCAAACCACAAACGCCCGGTGCAATCAGGCCGGGCGTACTCTTGCCTTCTATAATCGACGGATGGCAATCGACCGATACGGATCCGGGCAGACACTCCTCATCGACGCCGACGACACGCTCTGGGAGAACAACGTCTACTTTGAACGTGCCATCGCGGCCTTTATCTCCTACCTCGATCACCGCGTTCACACTCCGTCCGAAGTCCGAGAGCACCTCAACGCTGTTGAACGCTCCACCATCGCCGCCCATGGCTACGGTCTCCAGAGCTTTCGCCGCTCCCTGGTCACCTGCTTTGAGCAACTCGCCGACGGTCCCCTGACCGAAGACAAGCGCGCCCGCATCGACAGCTTCGCCCACTCCATCGCCGAGCAGGAGATCGAGTTGCTGCCCGGCGTCGCCGACACCCTCGCAGATCTCTCCGCTCGTCATCGCATCCTGCTGGTGACCAAGGGCAATCTGGATGAGCAGCACGAAAAACTGCAACGCTCCGGACTCTCTTCGTTTTTCACCGAGGTCGAGGTACTCCCCGAAAAGCATGATGACGCCTATCGTTCCCTCGCCGCAAAGCACGGCTGCGACGCCGCCACAACGTGGATGATCGGGAACAGCCCCAAGTCGGACATCAATCCCGCGCTCGCCGCCGGCCTCCACGCCGTCTTCATCCCGCACAACTTTACCTGGGTATTGGAGCACGAAACCGTCAATCCGGCACCCGTCGGTCAGGTCTTTGTCGAACTGCCTTCGTTCACGGGCCTCAGTGAACTTTTTAAGCGATAGGCGTCGGCAAAGCGTTACCGCGCGATGCTACACTAGACCTCGGATTGATGACCCGGCGATTGCTCTACACGCAGTGGCAATTGTGCGCGGAGGTGGCGAAATTGGCAGACGCACTAGCTTGAGGTGCTAGCGCCGCAAGGCATAGGGGTTCAAGTCCCCTCCTCCGCACCATATTTACGAGCAGGCCAACCGATTCGGTTGGCCTGCTTTTTAGTGGGAACCAATCCTCTATAAAGGGTGTACCTGAGATCGAGCAATGGTTACTCCGTAGCGCTTGAGCCAAGCATCACGAGGCAGCACCCGCATTCACACGGGCGTGCCGCTCAAAGAAAGTTTCAATCTCCTCCAGGGTTCGGCCCTTCGTCTCCGGCAAGAATAACGCCGCCGCGAGAAAGTACGCCACCGTGCAAATTGCCCAGAACAGAAACATCGCATAGTACCCGTATTGCCCCACCACAGGCAGGAAGACCGCCGCGATCAGCGTGGAGACACCCTGATTCAGCAGCAGTGCGATGCCCATGCCGACCGAACGGATGCGGGTCGGCATCAGCTCCGACAGCATCAGCCACACTACCACGCCGGGGCCAAAGGCATACGACGCGATAAACAGCCCAAGGCAGCCCGTGATGAGCCAGCCTGTTTGTTCGCTCGGGACGGGGCTGTAGGTCGCCTGCTTGATGACGAGCGGCGGGCCGCCGATTGCAGCGATCTTCAGCACCGGATCGGCGTCGTCGTTCCGCACCGTCGCCACCATGTCTCCGGCACCGGCGTTGTAAACCACCGTCAACGCCATCAAGCCGCTATGATTTAACTCGACTGGCAGCTCCAATGCGCTCCCAGTGACCGCCGCCTGCACCTTCGGCAGTACGTCCACCCGCCGGGACTCAAACCGGTAGAACAACAGCGCACCCAGCAGCAGCGAGAGCACAATGCCTGCCGTGCCCATCTTCAGCAGGAACTTCCTCCCTTTCTTGTCGACAAACGCCACGCCCACCAGCGTCATCACACAGTTCAGCACCTTCACCGCGACATCGCCCTGCGTTGCGTGCTGGGCTGTCATGCCGGCCTGCTTCAGGATCACCACCAGAAATCCCAGGACCGAGTTGATCCCGGTCGTTTGATTGCACGAGAGGATAAAGCAGGCCAGGACAAACGGAAACACATACTTCCGCTGCAGCAAAGAGCCTTTTTCCCCACTCGCGGTCTGGGCTGTGTTTTCGGCCGCCAGCGCAGTCATCTCGCGCATCTGTAGCTGCGCCTGTTCCTCGAACGAAGACCGCCGCAGCGAGGCCAGCGCCTGCTCCGTCTGCCCCTTGCGGAAGAGCCACCGCGGTGTCTCGCTCAGGAAGAAGCTGCCTGCAAAGAAGAGCAGCCCCGGATAGATTACCGACAGAAACATCCCGCGCCAGGCGTGGTTCTCCGCCGCCCGGATCAGGTCGGCGTTCCCCGCTGCCGCCCCGATCGCCGCCTCCGCCTGTCGCGTAAAATAGAAACCCGTCACCGCAGCGATCACAATGCAAAACGTCAGCATGAACTGGAAGATCGCCGTGCCGCGCCCGCGCACATCGGCCCCCAGGCACTCCGCCAAATAGAGCGGCACGACCACCGCAATAAACCCGCCGCTGACGCCCTGCAGCAGCCGTCCAAGAAACAAGGGCACAAACCCCTGCGACAGCACGATCAGCCCGACGCTCGCCACAAAGATCAGCCCGCTCAGGATCATCATCCGCTTGCGCCCGATCCACTCCGCCAACACCCCGGCCACCAGCGACGAAAACATCCCGCCGCCCAGCACCGCCGCCACCACAATCGACGTCTGCTCGACCGACAGGTTGATCGTCTTGCCGAGATACAGCAGCGCCGCCGCGATAATCCCGACATCGATCCCGTACAGCAGACCACCCAGGCCGGAGATAAACAGCAGGAAGCGTCCGTAACGAGCGGTGTCGACGCTGGAAGAAGGCATGCCCTATCGTCGCAGAGATTGCCCGCGCCGCACCAGCTTTTCTCGCGCGACATGCAGGCGGCGCGGCACCCAGCAGGTACACCCCCCGGATTCCCGTACCACATTGCCAAAGTGGTAAACTTGAGATAACGATGACGCCACTCAAGACGCTGTTCCTGAACCCGCCGACCTTTGAAAAGTACGACGTTGGTGCCACCTCCCGCTGGCCGGCCACCCGCGAGATTGAGTCCTACTGGTACCCGGTCTGGCTGACCTACCCCGCCGGCATGCTGGAAGGCTCGCGCCTGGTCGACGCCCCGCCGCACCATCTCAAGTGGGCAGACGTGGTCGACATTCTCAAGGACTACGATTTTCTCGTGCTCTTCACCAGCACCATGGGCTGGGACGGCGATCAGCGCATGGCAGAGGTCATTAAGCAGACATACCCTTCGATCAAGATTGCCTTCGTCGGCCCCCCCGTCACTACCTCGCCCGACAAGGCCTTGAACGAGTGCGCCGCCATCGACTTCATCTGCCGCCGCGAGTTCGACTTCTCCGTCGTCGAGTTCGCCCAGGGCAAGCCGCTGGCCGAGATCCTCGGCGTCTCGTATAAGGACGCCAGCGGTACGATCCAGCACAACCCTGACCGGCCGCAGGTCACCCCCGAGCAGCTCGACGAGATGCCCTGGGCCACCGATATCTACCACCGCGACCTCGATGTGACCAAGTACAACGTCCCCTTCCTGCTGCACCCGTATGTCGCGCTCTACTCCACCCGCGGCTGCCCGGCGCAGTGCACCTTTTGCTTGTGGCCGCAGACGCTCTCCGGCCACGCCTGGCGCAAGCGCTCCACCGACGATGTGGCCGCTGAGATGAAGTGGGCCAAGGAGAACTTCCCGCACGTCAAAGAGTTCTTCTTTGACGACGACACCTTCAACATCCAGAAGGCGCGCACGGTCGAACTCTGTGCCAAGCTGAAGCCGCTGGGCCTCACGTGGTCGTGCACCTCGCGTGTGACCATGAAGGACGCCGGTTGCCGGCTGCTCATCGTCGGCTTTGAATCCGGCGACCCGCAGATCCTTAAGAACATCAAGAAGGGCGCCACCGTTGAGCGCGCACGCGACTTCGTCAAGGACTGCCACGACCTCGGCCTCGTCATTCACGCCGACTTTATCCTTGGCTTGCCGGGCGAGACGAAGGAGTCGATCCGCAACACGATCAACTTCGCCAAGAGCCTCGACTGCGAGACCGTGCAGGTCTCCATCGCGCATGCATACCCCGGCACCGAGTTCTACGACTTCGCCGAGAAGAACAACTACATCACCAACAAGGGGATGAACGATCACGGCGGCCACCAGATGGCGCACATCGAGTACCCCGGTCTGCCGACCGAGTACGTGATGGAGATGGTGCACAAGTTCTACGACGAATACTACTTCCGCCCCAAGGCCGCGGCCCGCGTGGTGTGGAAGGCGATCGTCAACCGCGATGTTCCGCGCCTCTACGTCGAAGCCAAGAGCTTCATGAAGCTGCGCAAGGAGCGCAA
>CAXTWP010000054.1:0-4973 GCA_964247945.1 uncultured Acidobacteriaceae bacterium
ACTCACATCACGGTTCGCGGGGCGCGGCAGCACAATTTGCGCAATGTTAGTGTCAGCATTCCGCGCAATACGCTGACAGTAGTGACGGGACTTTCGGGGTCCGGCAAGTCGTCGCTGGCCTTCGACACGATCTACGCGGAGGGGCAGCGGCGGTATGTGGAGACGCTCTCGGCCTACGCGCGTCAGTTTCTGGACCAGATGGAGCGGCCCGATGTGGACGCGATCGATGGGCTGAGCCCGGCGATCTCCATCGAGCAGAAGACGACCAGCCGCAGCCCGCTTTTTAACTTCGTGACGATCACCGAGATCTACGACTATCTGCGGCTGCTCTACGCGTCCGTTGGGCAGCCGCATTGCCCGCAGTGCGGACGAACGATCTCGCGGCAGACAGCCGAGCAGATCGTGGAGCGGGTGGTGGCGCTTGCGCCGGGGGAGCGCATCACCATCTACGCCCCGATCGTGCGCGGGCGCAAGGGCGAGTTCCGCGAGGAGTTGGAGGCGCTCGACCAGCAGGGCTTTCGGGCGCGCATCGATGGCGAGATGACCGAGCTGACGGAGGGGATGCGGCTCGAAAAACGGAAAAATCACACCGTGGAGGCGGTCGTAGACCGGATCATCCTGAAGCCTGTGGCGGGTGTCGCCGCAGCGGAAGCGGGCGCGCCGCCGGTCTACGATACCAAGCGACTGGAGACCTCAATCACCAAGGCGCTGCAGATGGCGAACGGGCTGGTGCTGGTGGCGATCCACGGGATGGAGGAGACGCTCTACTCGTCCTCGATGGCTTGTCCGGATTGCGGGATCAACGTGCCGCGGCTGGAGCCGCGCAGCTTCTCGTTCAACTCTAACTACGGCGCCTGCCCGGAGTGCCACGGCCTGGGCAGCATCTACGATTTCGACCCGGCGAAGACAATCGCCGACTGGTCGAAGCCGCTGCTGGACGGGGCGATGGGGCCGGGGTCGGCCTCGCAGTACCTGCTGCGGCTGATCAAGCTGGCGGCGGAGAAATACAGGATCAACCTCAAGCTCCCCTTCAGCGAGTTGACCAAAGAGCAGCAACATCTGCTGCTGTATGGGCCGCCGAAGGGGGAGCTGAGCCGGACGGGGTTTCACGGCATCTTCGCGTACCTGCGGAGCAACCTGGAGGAGACCAAGTCCGAGGGGTACCGCGAGTACATGATGCAGTTCATGTCGGCGACCCCCTGTCCGCGCTGCAAGGGGCGGCGGCTGCGGCCGGAGTCGCTGGCGGTCAAGGTCCCCATCGATGGCCGGTCGGCTTCCATCGCCGCCTTTACCGCGCTGCCGTTGGAGCGGGCGCTCACAGGCGCGCGGGCGATGCAGTTCGCCGGGCGTGACCGCATCATCGCCGATCGGTTGCAACGCGAGATCGTCGAACGGCTGGAGTTTTTGAACGCCGTCGGCCTCGGCTACCTCGCGCTTGACCGCTCGGCCGCGACACTCTCGGGCGGCGAAGGACAGCGGATTCGCCTGGCGACGCAGATCGGCTCAAAGCTGCGCGGGGTGCTGTATGTGCTGGACGAGCCGTCGATCGGGCTGCACCAGCGCGACAATCAGCGGCTGATTGCGGCGTTGGAATCGCTGCGGAACCTGGGCAATACGGTCCTGGTGGTTGAGCACGATGAAGATACGATCCGCAAGGCGGATTATGTGCTGGACCTGGGGCCGGGCGCGGGTAAGAACGGCGGCCACCTGATCGCGAGCGGCACCCCGCAGGAGGTGATGGACAATCCGGAGTCGCTGACCGGGCAGTACCTTGCGGGGAAGATCGAGATTGTGGCGCGGGCGGAGCCTCGGCCGCTGACGGGCAAGTGGATCACGGTTGAAGACGCGCAGTCGCACAATCTGCAACAGGTGACGGCACATTTTCCACTCGGCGTGATGACGGTGGTGACGGGGGTGAGCGGCTCGGGCAAGAGCACGCTGGTCAACGACATTCTGTATCGTGCGCTGGCGAAGGAGTTGTACGGCTCCCGGGAGGAGCCGGGGCAGCATGGCGCGGTGCGCGGCATCGACCAGCTAGACAAGGTCATCCAGATCGACCAGTCGGCGATTGGTCGCACCCCACGGTCGAACCCGGCGACCTATACGGGCGTATTTACGGCGATGCGCGACCTGTTTGCGATGCTGCCGGAGTCGCGTGAACGCGGCTACAAGCCGGGGCGATTCTCCTTCAACGTGCAGGGCGGCCGCTGCGAGGCTTGCCAGGGCGAGGGTCAGCGCCGGATCGAAATGAACTTCCTGCCGGATGTATATGTGCTCTGCGATGTATGTAACGGTCGGCGTTACAACCAGGAGACGCTCACGGTGAAGTTCAACGGGTACTCGATCGCCGACCTGCTCGATCTGCCGATCGCCGACGCGGTGCCGATCCTCAAGGACATCCCGACCGTGCACGTGAAACTGCAGACGCTGGTCGATGTCGGGCTGGGCTACATTCATCTGGGCCAATCGGCGACGACGCTCTCAGGCGGCGAGGCCCAGCGGATGAAACTGGCGCGAGAGCTTTCGAAGCGGCAGACGGGGCGGACGCTCTACCTGCTCGACGAGCCCACCACGGGGCTGCACTTCGACGATGTGCGCAAGCTGCTGGAGGTGTTGCATCGGCTGACCGATCTCGGCAACACGGTCGTCATCATTGAGCATAATCTCGACATCATCCGCAACGCCGACTACCTCCTCGATATGGGGCCGGAGGGCGGCGAGGGTGGCGGTCGCGTGATCGCGCACGGCACGCCGGAACAGGTCGCCACCGTCTCCGAGTCGCACACCGGCAGCTTTTTGGCGCGGCATTATAAGGAGTCGCTGAGCCGCAACGGCACCAGCCATGCGGGCGCGCAGCCCACGACGATCCGGGCGGAAGCCGACGCGAAGAAGGAACCGCGCGGGAAGTTTGTTGCACCCGAAAAGAAGACAGGCGTACCGAACGCCCGTCCCTCCGCCGTGGCGGCAAAGAAGCCGGCCAGGAAAGCCGTAGGAAGGCCGAAGAAGGCATGAGCGAGGAATTGATCGAGGCGGCTGCTCCGGCCGAGGAGGTCGCGCCGTTGCCCTCGGGACGTGTTCCTCACCTCGGCCATGCGCTGCTGTTCTTCACCACAGCCGGGCTGCTTTTGCTGGTGGCGCAAGCCATCCTGCTGCTGCCGAAGATGCCGGCGGGCATCTCCGCCCTTGCTTTCAGCTTGCAACACCCGAAGCTGCTGCTCGCGGCCGAAGGCGCCACCTACACGCTGACGCTACTGCTCGGCTGGTTCCTTTTTCCGCTGCTGTGGCGGCGCAGCTTTGCCGCGGGTCTGGACTGGAATGGAGCGGCGGCGATCCGACAGGCAGGACGGCTGATCCCGTTCGGGCTGTGTACCGGCTGGGCGGTGCAGGCGATCTCAAGCCGAATCGCCATGCCGAAGACGGTGCCGATGGACAGCTTCTTCCGGTCCCAATCGGACGTCTGGCTGGTAACGATCTTCGGGACGCTGGTCGCGCCTTTGTTTGAGGAGGTCTGCTTTCGCGGCTTTCTGCTGCCGGCCTGCGCCATTGCCTGGGACTGGCTCGGCCCGATGCTCCGCTATCTCTTCCGCTTTTCGACAAGCCGCATACAGCAACAGACCCCCGAGCTAACGATCGTCACCTTTCGCGAGCCTGCCACCGCCGGTATTGCTGAGCGAGCCGGCAACATGGCTCACCGCAGTGTCCCGGCAATTGCCGTTTCAAGTGTGGCGACCAGCGTCCTCTTCGGCCTGATGCACGCGCAACAGCTCGGCTATACCTGGGCGGCGGTGGTGCTGCTCAGCTGCGTCTCCCTGCTGTTGACGGTGGTGCGGCTGCGGACGCGCTCGGTGGCTTGCTCAACGCTGGTGCATGGCAGCTATAACTTTTCCGTCTTCCTCACGCTCTTTCTCGCCACGGGCGGCTACCGCCATCTCGATCGCATGGCACGATGATGTACATGACCTGCACATGTGCTACCTTTTCGACTATGCCACGGCTTTCAAAGCCTGAGCCAACCAACGATCGTCTCGTCGTTCTCCTGCGCAAGAGTGAGCGACAGCGTCTCGAACAACTCGCCGCAGCGGAAGACGTCTCAGCCGCCGAGATCGTCCGCCGCTCCCTCGGCACCTACGAAACGATTGAAGCCCGTGTGCGCAAGCAGAACGAGGAAGAACTCCTGGAATCCGCTGTCGCTATGCTGAACAACGAACTCACCGTGGTCAACAAATCCATCGAAAATACCTGTACAAAGCTCGACGCTCTCCACCGGCAGCGTGGGCAACGGGATGTCGCATGAGCATCCCGGAGACGTTCCTCAATGCCGGCAAACAGTTGCTGCTCGCCACCGAAAACCTCAAGCGGCTTGATGAAAAGGTAAGCCGTCTCGCCGACGATGTAGCCGGGGTCAATGTTCGGCTGGTGCGCGTCGGAACGATCCTGGCGATGGAAGAGGCGACGCAACGTCACCGCCGTACACAAATTCGCTCGGGCGATACTGCATAGATGGCTCCCAACATCGAAGATCATCGCGCTGCCCTGCTGCATCTCCTTGCCACGCTCTCGTTCAAACTTGGCGACTTCACCCTCGCCGGTGGCGCTCACAGCGACTACTACATCGATTGTCGCATTACCACGCTCCATGCCGAGGGCGGCCGGCTGGCGGGTCTGCTGCTCTACGATTCGATTCGTGAGCACTTCCCGCAAGCCGATGCGATCGGCGGGCTGACCATGGGGGCCGATCCGCTGGTCTCGAACATCGCCGGCGCAAGCGCGTGGGCGCTGGCCGAGCACAACGAGATCCTGGAGCTTGATCCGGAGGACGATGAGCCCGCGCCGACGCTGCTGCACGGCTTCCTCGTCCGCAAAGCCGAAAAGGCGCATGGGACGGGGCGGAGGATCGAAGGCTTCCTGAAGCCGGGCGCGCGGGTGGTGATCGTCGACGATGTGTGCACCACGGGCGGCTCGACCATCACGGC
>CAXTWP010000054.1:4983-13202 GCA_964247945.1 uncultured Acidobacteriaceae bacterium
ATCACGGCTATTGAAGCCGCGCGGGAGGCGGGCATGAAGGTCGTCGGCGTGCTCTGCCTTGTGGACCGGGAGCAGGGCGGCCGGGAGGCGGTTGAGGCCGCGGCGCAAGGCGCTCCGTTTGTCAGCCTGTTTACCGCCGGAGAGGTGCGCAAGGCACACCTCGAGGTCCGGCCGGGCGATTAGCCGGCTTTTTGCAGCCGTTCTCTGCGCCGTTGCGCCAGGCCTTCCATCCAGCGCGCGCCACCGTAGATACCTTGGCGCAAGGCGTAGATGGGAAAGCCTTCCATTAGCTGCTCCCAATGGAGCGCCGTTCCCGGCCCAAGTATCTCTATATCTGAGACCTGTTCCGGCGACGCTTCGCTGAGTCCCTGAAGGTCTTCGCGGGGGATGGCGAGTCGCTGGCCTGTCTTCAACTGCAGAACCAGCATATCGGTCCCAAAATCGTAGCGCGCGGTGACGGCAACATCTTCATCGTCAGGATCTTTAACGTGAGCCAAGGCGTAGTCGATCTGTGCTTCCGTCTCCGGATCGAGGGGGGCTTCCCATTGCTCGTCCGTCATCATGCTATCCATGTGTTCCCCTCCACAGTTCACGCAACTCCGCCTGGTGCATTCTGGCCATGCGGACGACTCTTCGCAGATCGCTCCGCTTTGCATGGCGCGGGGTATATGCGTCAGGACGGCTAGCCAGCATGACGCCATGATCCGTCAGTTCTAGATAACCTCCATGTCCGCATACCGCGCGTGTACATGAGGCGGCGCATGGTCGAACGAGAACACCTGGAAGACGATCCCGCCGAAACGCAACGAACCCACTAAACGATGCTACGCCCGGTGCTCCGCGATACACTGGACATACATGATTCCTACCCTTGAATGGACCGCTGACGGCGTCAACTTTCTCGATCAGACCAGGCTCCCGCTGGAGGAGACGTACGTTCTCGCCACCGACTACGAGCAGGTCGCGGCCGTCATCCGGGACATGATCGTGCGGGGCGCGCCGGCGATCGGGGTGTCCGGCGCGATGGGCGTCGCGATTGGCATAGAGCGCAGCACCGCCGCGACGGTCGAGGCGCTGACCGCCGAGGTGGATACGATCTGCGCGACCCTGGCGGCGACCCGGCCGACGGCGGTGAACCTCTTCTGGGGGATCGGGCGCATCCGCGATCTGTACAACCGGCTGGCGGCGGGCGGGGCCGGCATCGCCGCAATCAAGACCGCCGCGGTTGCCGAAGCCAGGCTGATGTACGACGAGGACATTGCCGCGTGCAAGCGGATGGGCGCGTTCGGCGCAGAACTGATGCCGCAATCGGGTACGGTACTGACGCATTGCAACGCGGGCGCGCTGGCAACCTGCGGTTACGGGTCGGCGCTCGGAGTCATTCGCGCGGCCATTGAGCGCGGCCACCGGATCGATGTCTTCGCCGATGAGACCCGACCGTTCCTGCAAGGCGCGCGGCTCACCGCCTGGGAGCTGATGAAGGACAATATCCCGACGACCGTGCTGTGCGATAACATGGCGGCGTCGTTGATGGCCAAAGGCCGCATCCAGGCCGTCATCGTCGGCGCGGACCGGATCGCCGCCAACGGCGATGTGGCGAACAAGATCGGCACCTATGGCGTGTCGATCCTGGCGAAGGAGCACGGCATCCCGTTTTATGTGGCTGCGCCGTGGGCGACCGTTGACTTGGCGACCGCGACCGGCGACGGCATCCCGATCGAGCAGCGCGCGGCCAGCGAGGTGACGCATTCGAACGGCAAGCAGATGACGCCCAACGGCGTGGGCATTGAGAACCCGGCGTTCGACGTGACCCCGGCTAAGTATGTGACGGCGATCATCACGGAGCGCGGGGTGCTGCGTTCGCCGTATCCACAGGCGATCGCGCGAATGGCAGCCAAGGAGACCTCGGCCGAGGAGATCGCCACCGGCGAGCCAGTAGCTGCGGGTCACGTCGGATAGCCGGGCGAACACTGTTACCACGTCAAACAAGTGCGGAACGATTGCGGTCCGCCGCAGTTGCAGGGTGGCCGGCGGGTGCATTCTAGAGACAGTGTGCGCATACGATTTTTCAACCCGCGTCTTCGCTCGCTCGGCCGAGGCAGCGCGCTGGTACTGGTCAGCCTGGTGGCGGCGTTTGTCATGTCGGACTTCCCGCATAATCGTCAGACACTGCTGCTGGCGATCCCCGCGCTGGGCGCCATCGTGGGCACCGCCGACACCATCCGCTGCATGCAGCCGCGCTGGAACTTCTACCACGGCGGCGTGGTGCTGTGCATCTACATGGACCTGATGGCCGTGTCGATGATCTTGTTCTTCTTTTTCTACCCTTATATGTTCTGGCTGTCGGCCACCCACTAGCGCGAGTGACGTAGGTGCCGGGAGTAATATGCGAGACCAGTGCTAGACTTCTCCTGATTCCAAACGGAGAACTTCTCATGCTCAAGGGTTTCAAGGATTTCCTGATGCGCGGCAACGTGATCGACCTGGCCGTGGCGGTCATCATCGGCGCGGCGTTTACGGCGATCGTCACGTCGCTCGTCACCAACATCATTACGCCGCTTATCGCGGCCGTGGTGGGCAAACCGGACTTCTCCTACCTGGTGCTGACGGTGAACGGCGGCAAGGTGCAGTACGGCTTGTTTCTGAACGCGGTGATCTCGTTCATCCTAATGGCGGGTGTGGTGTACTTCTTTCTGGTCGCGCCAATCACCTACCTCCTGAACCGCCGTAAGGCACCGGTGGAGGTCACGACAAAGACGTGCGGACAGTGTTTGTCGGAGATTCCTTTGGCGGCGAGCCGATGCAAGTTTTGCGCTCAGCCGGTCGCTTAGCAGCGGCGAAGATCAGTCCGTCCGCACCACAAACGTCTCGGCGTCCGGCACATGGATGGTCGCGGCGATCTGCCCGGCGCTGGCCTTGTCCGGCACCTTCGGATTGATACGCACCCAGTACCCCGTGGGGCCGGCAAACTCCGTCACCTTCGCCGTCATATACCGCCGGGTCAGGTCGGCCTTTAGCACCAGAGCGTCCTCCGCCGAAAGGAACGGCCCCACCTGGACGCACCATCGCCCCCCCGGATCGGCCCCCGGCTTCGGGGGCGGAACGTAAGCCTCAACCTTCACCTTGGCCACGCCCACCTGGTAGACGCCGGTGATCTTGGCCGCCGCCAGCGACAGATCGATGATGCGTTCACCCACAAACGGGCCGCGGTCGGTGATCCGCACCACCGCCGAGGCACCATTGCTCAGGTTGGTCACCCGCACCGTCGAGCCGAGCGGCAGCGTCTTGTGCGCCGCCGTCATCGCGTTCTCGTCGTAGACGGTGCCGTCGGCACCCTTGCGGTTGTGGTACGGCGGCCCGTACCAGCTCGCCAGGCCCAGCTCGCCCACGTCCGGCCTTCGCTTCATCGCACGCGCCGGGGCGGGCACCACCGTCTTCGGAGGTTCAACGTCCTCCCGCCGCGCGTGAGCCGCGGGCGGTCGCGTGGTCGTAACCGCAACCGTCGGCGGTGGAGGCGGCGTGTAGGTCTGTTGCCGCTGCTTGTGGCAGCCCGCCATTCCAAAGATGGCAAGCAGCCCGACTGCGGCCGCAAACCGGCGTCTCACGGCTTGCGCGTTGCTCCACCCGCGGGCCGGTCGTCCATGCGGCGCGCCAGCCGCTCGAGCTCCGCCGCGGCCGCGCGGAGAGCGGATGACCCATTCTGCCGCACCTCCGGCACCACCTCATCGTTGATGTAGGTGATGACCCGCTTCAACTCGTCTTCCACGGTCGCCGCGGCCTCATGCAGCCGCTGCTCCCACGGAAACTTGAACGTTGCATCGGCCATAAGCCACTCCTGAACCGTTGGAGAGATTCCCCTTGGTTATACGGCTGTGCAAAACACAGGTCAACCGCACCCGGCTCGATTTACAAACAGTGTGCCGCGTCGGTAATCTCATTCGGCCGGAAGGACACACCACCCGGCCTCCTTTGTTTTTGAAGGCTGCCGCCTTGGCTGCTGATTTCATGGACAATAAGGAGGTTGAACAAACTATAGAGGCATGAGGTCCTTCTTTGCGCGCCACCTTCTCGTCCCAGATCGCCGTTGCCCTGCACGCAGCTTTGTTCCTCTTCCCCGTCGCACGCCACGCCCTCGCCCAGAGCGACCCCCGGCAGTTTGCCGCGGCCGCTGAACCGGCCGCACGCGCTGCAAGCACGCTCCTGCCGGACGCACCGAGCATCGTCGCCTTCTCCTCAAGCGCCGACGACAGCGCCATCGCACAGGATGGGCAGGAGACGCAGGAGCAGCCCGCGCGGCCGCCGCAACCCGGCCAGCCCTCAAAGTCCGTCAAACCCAAGTCAATCGAGGAGCGCATCTTCGGTCTGGGTGAGGGCGATGCCGAGCGCGCCTCCCACATGGCATCGACAACGGAGAAGTACATTCTGCCCGGCCAACGCGCGCCCACGCTCACCGAAGGCGACAAGATAGAGTTCGGGTTCATTCATGGCGTCTCCGCCTTTGGCGTGATGGGGTGGTTCGTTTCTTCGGGCTACTCGCACATCATCAACACCACACCGAACTACGGCACCGACAGCGGCGCCTACGGCGAGCGGCTGGGCGCAGCCGCGCTGCGCGGTTATTCGACCGAAGTTCTCAAAGATTCGGTCGCCGCCAACATCTTCCATCAGGACCCGCGCTACTACAAGATGGGCCCTCGGCATAACGTCGTCGTTCGAACTGCCTACGCCGTCACCCGCGTCCTGGTGACGCGCGACGACGACGGCCGCTTTGCGCCCAACTACTCGTTGCTCGGAGGCACGGCCGTGAGCGCCGCGCTCACCAACGCCTACTACCCCAACGTCAACCGCGGTTTCGGTCAGACGGCCAAGACGTTTGGCAACTCCGTCTATGGCGCGGCGTTCAGCTATTTTGCCGCCGAGTTCATCAGCGGGGCGGTCCAGTCCATCCACCTGAAAGCAGACAGCCGCTAAACATCCTTTTCCTTGACTCGGGGTCTTACTTGGCACAGGGACGTGTCTGATGCGTTGGCTGCTCCTCCTCATCGTGTGGCGAGCGCCGGCTGTGCTGCCGGCGCAGACATCCCCCTCGCCTCCGCCGTCCTCGGCTTCTCCTCAGGTCGCGCCGCCCGTCTCCAGCGCCCCTTCTCAGGCCTCGAAGCCGGAAGCTCTCCCCGATTCACCCGGCGCGACCAGGACCTACCGCCAGTCCGTCTCCGTGACCACCGCCTCCTTGCCCCCCTGCAAGCCGGGACAACAGCCCGTTCCTCCGCAGGATCCATCCAGCCGAACCGCGGACGTTCCGCCGCAGTGCCTGACCCCTTCAACCGCCAGCCCTTATCAGCGCTTCCTCAACTCGCCCGCCCCTTTTCCGCTGACACCGCGGCAGAAGGGCCTGCTCGCCATCCACGATCTCGTCGATCCCGGCAACATCTTCACGATCACGGCGAATGCGGCGTTTACCGTAGGCATCGATCCGCGGACCGGCTACGGCCCCGGCTGGAAGGGCTTTGGCCGCGACATCGGCTACAGCTTCGTGCAGGACGCCACGGGCGAAGTGGTCTCCACCTTCGCGCTGGACTCTCTGCTTCACGAAGACCCGCACTACCACCGCTCACCGCAGGCCGCCATTCCGCGCCGCTTTCTGCACGCCATCTCCCATACCGTGCGTTCGCAGCATGACGACGGCACCCCCATGCCGAACTACAGCACCCTGCTTACCTACCCCATCAGCGCGGAGATCGCCAACCTGTACGTTCCGGGCGTCCACGGTAACGGCGAGTCCACAGTGGAGCGCGTTGCCCTGGGCCTTGCCGCTAACCCCATCGACGATCTCATCACCGAGTTCCTGCCCGACTTCGCGCGGCGGGTTCACATTCGCGTCATCTTCGTCCAGCAGATTCTCAACAACGTTGCCGGCGGTCAGCCGCTTTAGAACGGCCTTCCGTTCGAGGGCCTCCAAGAACCGTTCAATGCAGAATTCCGCCGTTCACTCGGGAAGCCTTCAAGAATGAACCCTGCGCTGCGTATTCTCGTCAAAAGCGTACGTGTCTCTATAGATACGGACACGGCGTGGCGCGATCAGGACGCACCATATGGAACCTGACCCGCATCACATCAGCACCAAACATCGGCACAATCGGCCGTTCACTTGAGGAGATACAGACGCACATGGCAAAGAAACCGGCAAAGGTATTTGAAAAAGCTCTCGTTGTGGCGGCGAAGGGCGGCTGGGCGGTCTTCAACAAGCTGAACTCGCTCAGCCCGAACGCCAGCTTTACCCCGAAGTGGTCGGACAAGCCCCTGCTGAAGAGCTACCAGAAGGAGAAGCCGCCGCTCGGCTGGCCGCGCACGACCGACTCCCTTTGCCCCAAGTGCATCCCCGAAATTCGGCAGCAGATCGTCGACGGCAAGCTTCCCCACGAGATTTTGCTGAACGAGAAAGTCGGCGAGATCAAGGCGCAGATCATCGAGCGCGACGGTCAGATCCTGATGGTCAAGGACTGCCCCATTCACGGCCACTTTGAAGATGTCATGTCCATCGACACCGCCTTCTTCAAGCATCTGGAAGAGACCTTCCCCGGCCGCGACATCGAAGCCCACAATGACGAGAAGCTGCATAACCACGGCACCTCGACCGTTACGCACGGGCGCGGTTCGGTGTTGACGATCGACTTGACGAACCGCTGCAACATGATGTGCGACCCGTGCTTCATGGACGCCAACCAGGTCGGCTTCGTCCACGAGCTCACCTGGGACGAGATCAAGACCATGCTTGATAACGCCGTGACGATCAAGCCGCGGCGGCAGATGTCGGTGCAGTTCTCAGGCGGTGAGCCGACGCTGAGCCCGTACTTCCTGGACGCCGTCTCCTACGCGCGTAAGGTCGGCTACACCTCGGTGCAGGCCGCCACCAACGGCATCGAGTTTGCCAAGTCGAAGGAGTTCTGCAAGGCCTCAGCCGAGGCTGGCCTGCGCTACGCCTATCTCCAGTTTGACGGCATCGGCAACGCGGCCAACTCGCACCGCAAGGTGGGCAACGCCTTCGACGTAAAGCTCCAGGCCATCCATAACCTGCATGAGGCCGGCGTGGACATCGTGCCGGTGACGACGATCATCAACGGCATCAACAACGAGCAGGTCGGCAACATCATCAACTTCGCGCTCGACAATCCGAAGAAGATCAACTTCCTCTCGTTCCAGCCCGTCTCCTTTACCGGCCGCGACGAGGCTGTCTCGGACGAGCGCCGCGCCGCCCAGCGCTACACGCTCTCGCACATGGCGCACGATGTGAAGAACCAGACCGGCCTCGGCGAGCCGACCCGCGACTGGTTCCCCATCTCCTTCATGTCTACCTTTGCCGACTGGGCCGACCTCGTCCATGGCCCGAACCACGACTGGGGCCAGCTCTCCTGCGGCTGCCACCCCAACTGCGGCATCGGCATGGCGCTGATGATCGATAAGGAGACTAAAGAAGCTGCGCCCATCACGGCTTTCCTTAATGCGGACCGGCTAGCGAAAGATGTCGCCCGCCTAAACGACGCCGCGCGCGGCAAGTGGCTCTCCATCCTCGGCGTCACGCTTGCCCTGCTGCGCAACTACACGCCGGAGAACGCGCCGACCCACTTCAAGATCAAAGACCTGCTGCAGAAATTTGATAAGAGCTTCGGCGCGACCGGCCGCAGCTACGGCAAGGTCACCGCCGACCGCACCATGGAAGACATCAAGCTCCGCCGCTCCGACCGCTGGAACTTCCTCTTTATCGCCGGCATGTGGTTCCAGGATCTCTTCAACTACGATTTCCGCCGCACCGAGCAGTGCATCATCCCGTACGCGACGCAGGAGGGCGAGATCAGCTTCTGCGCCTACAACACCGGCGTCGGCTGGCGCAACATCATCGAGAAGATGCACATGACCTCCACCCTCACCAAGTGGTACGAGGAGCATGGGCGGCATGAGATCTTCGCCGGTGGCAAAAAAGTCGGTCTGGAGAAGGAGGCTGCTTACGATCTCGTCCTTAACGATGCGCACGTCAACGCCGCCGCCAACGCCACCTTCGAGAAGTCCGGCATCGCCAAGAACGCCCGCGAGGAGAAGATCCGCGCTCGCGACGCAAAGATCAAGCAGGATGCCGAAAATGCGAAGATGGCAAAGCTCTACCGCCAAGAAGTTCTCGGCGAGCAGGAGCAACCGGGCTTTATCTCTCTTACTGAGATCAAGCC
>CAXTWP010000055.1:0-11771 GCA_964247945.1 uncultured Acidobacteriaceae bacterium
ATCTCGCGGGCAGTCTGGGCGAACTCCGGTGCACGGAAGCTCTGAAAGGCGTGGACGTAATTGCGGAGGAGCTCAGAGTTGTCGTAGCTCATCTTCTCGAAGTGCGGGACGACCCATCGCTCATCGACGGAGTAGCGGTGGAAGCCGCCGGCGAGGTGATCGTAGATGCCGCCTCGCCTCATCGCTTCCAGCGTGACGACGGCGGCGCGCCGGGCCTGTTCGGCTGTCTCGCCTTTGCCGGCAGCGGCGTCGAGCAGGAGGTCGATCGCGCCGGAGTGGGGGAACTTGGGCTGGGAGCCGAAGCCGCCGCGGCGGGGGTCGAACTGCTTCAGCGCCGACTCGACCAGCTTCCTGACGAGTTCCGGGCCGGGGTTGGGGAAGCGGCCGGCAAAGCTCTCGTTGTGCTCGATGGCCTCGATGACGCTGGCGGCGGTCTCGTCCACGTCGCCGCGCTGCTTCTGGAAGGCTTCGGACATGGTGAGCAGAACGCGTTGAAAGCTGGGCCGGCCGTATCGATCGTCGGGTGGGAAGTAGGTGCCGCCGAAGTAAGGCTTGCCGTCCGGGGTGAGGAAGGCCGTCAGCGGCCAGCCACCCTGGCCGGAGATGGAGGAGACGGCGGCCTGGTAGCGGGTGTCGACATCGGGCCGCTCGTCGCGGTCGACCTTGATGGGGACGTAAAACTTGTTGATGATCGCGGCGAGTTCAGGGTCTTCGTAGGACTCACGGTCCATGACGTGGCACCAGTGGCACCAGACCGCGCCGATGTCGAGCAGGATGGGCTTGTCTTCCTGCTCGGCCTTCAGGAAAGCCGCAGGCCCCCACTCGTTCCAATCGACCGGCTGGTGCATGGCGGATCGGAGGTAGGCGGAGGCGGCTTGGGCGAGGGCGTTGCGGGGTCCTGACATCCGTCCAGTTTACCGGGTACGGCTGCGCTTCGTCAGCACCCCCCTTCCCCTACCTGGATAGTAAAGTATTCATAACACAGGGGTTAGGTCTGTACCTCGGCACAAGTACCGACTCAAAGTGTTCATTTGAGAGAGGTTATGCGCAAAGTACTGAAAAAAAGGCGGTTTACATCTCTTTGCCTACCCGCATGGCAGTTCTATGCCACGCATTGTGATTAGGATACCAAATGGAGTGAAACTCATGCGCACGGCCTTTACCCAGTGTTGGCGCGGGTTTTGTGCGTTTGAGGGCTTGACAAGGATTTTCCGGTGCTTGCGAGGCGGCTGCTGGAACTTGAGGCAACCATACGGAAGGCGTCTGGCGGTAGAAAACGGTCTCGGGGCGCGCTAAGATGGGGAGCACACCAAGGAGATCTATGGATCAGCATTCGTTGAATCGCCGTCAGTTTCTAGCTACCACGTCACTGGCTGCATCAGCTGTCTGGTTTGACCCGCGTAACGTGTTTGGGCAGACGCCGGCGCTGCCGGCGGTGATGGTGCAGGGACGGGCGGCTGGAGCGACCGCGAAGATCACGACGAAGACGCTGCGCGGAGGTGTAAGCGCGTTGATGGGTTCGGGTGGGAATATTGCGGTGCTGCCAGGCAAGGACGGCAAACTGCTGATCGATTCGGGGTATTCGACCTCAAAGCCGCAGATCACGACTGCGCTCGATGGATTGTCGGCCGACCCGGTGAGGCACCTGATCAACACGCACTGGCACTTCGACCACACGGATGGCAATGAGTGGGTACACGCGGCCGGAGCGACGATCCTGGCGCAGGAGATGACGAAGACGCGACTCTCGACGCCGCAGACGATTGCGGCATTTGGAGGAACCATCCCCGCCTCGCCTGCGGGCGCGCTGCCGACCGAAACGTTTACGGATCGGAAGACGGTGAGGCTGAACGGGGCGACGCTGCTGCTGCACCACTACGAGCCGGCGCACACGGACACCGACATCTCGATCTACTTTCAAGAGGCCGACGTGCTGCATGTGGGCGATACGTGGTTCAACGGATTCTATCCGTTTATCGACTACGGTACGGGCGGGAGCATCGACGGGATGATCCGGGCGACGGAGCGCAACCTGGCGGAAGCGGGGGCGCAGACGATCATCATTCCGGGGCACGGGCCGATTGGGACGAAGGCGGAGTTGACCCAATTTCACGATGTGCTGGTGGCGGCGCGCGATCGGGTGGCGATGCTGAAGAAGCAGGGGAAGACGGTAGATGAAGTCGTGGCGGCGAAGCCTTTGGCGGAGTACGACGGAACCTGGGGCGCGGGTTTTATGCCGGGGGAACGGTTCCTACGGCTGGTGTACCAAGGGGTGTAACCGCGACCGCGCCGTGAGCAGTTGCCCGCCGGGGTGGAGGCTGAGACGCAGATTCCGTTCGGAATGACAAAAAGAAAGGCAAGGGCAAAGGCAACAGCGGATTCTTGCCGGACATGACAAATCAGCGAGAGGACTACAACTGTTTAGCTGAAGTGCGTCTGCCGCCAAAGCGCCCAGCCGCCGCCGGCGAGGGTGGCGAGCAGCATGGCGCTGAGTACAGCCACCCAGCGCAGGTCCATGGCTAGGGGAGGCACGACCGCATTGACGGCCAGCCAGACGAAGATGCCAGTGGCAAGCGCGACGATAGCTATGTCCCACCACCGGCGGCGCTCGGTACGGCTGCCGAACTCCTCGCCGGATTGGGCGAGCAGCACCTCGCGGTAGTCGAGGCCGTAGCGGTCGCATTCGCGCTGTAGGGCGTCGTTCCTGGAGAGGTGCTCGCGTGAGGACGCGACTGCGGTGCTGATGGCGAGCGCGCCCAGGATCATCAGCACCGACCCGGCCAGGACGAGGAGACGGTGCGCACGGTCGGCCGAGGCCAGTTCACCGAAGACGAGCGCGCCCCAGGCAAGGCCCCAGATCTGGTTGGTGTTCGAGAGCGGGATGCCGCGGCCGATGCCGAGATACTTGGCGGCGAATTGCTGGAAGAGGTCGCCGACGACCCAGACGAAGCCGCCGAGGAAGAGCCAGAAGAGCAGCGAGCGGCTGGTGGCGAGTTGGAAGGCGGAGGAATGGCGGCCGCCGTCGAGCGTCCAGGTGAGCGCGAACATGGTGCCGAGTTCGCCGACGGTGAAGGTGGTGACGAAGGAGAGCGGGTTCATGCCGCTGAGGTACGCCTTGCGGTAGGGCACGTACATGGTGCCCCACATGAGGCTTGCGCCGCCCGCGGCCAGCAAGCCTTCGATTGCATGGGGCGAGGCTGTGCCGCCGCCGCGAATGGTGCTGAAGCCGAGCATGATGGCCGCGGCGGCGATGGCAGCCGCGCCCAGAACGACCTTGAGTACGTTCTTTGTCCCCGCGCCCTTGAGCTCGCCGAAGAGCAGCCGAGCCCAGAGCAGGCCGATGAGCGAGTTGGTGTTCCACAGCGGAAATGCGGCGGAAAGGCCCACATCGCGGATGGCGAAGACGGTGAGGGTATTGGCGACGGCCCAGAGCGCGCCGGCAAGGATGGCCCAGACGATAAGGTGCTTGCGTGCCATCACGTCGGCGAAGACATAGCCGGTGCCCTTGAGCAGAGTGGGGAAAGTCCAGCGCGCGGTGAAAACCCCGGCCACCATGCAGAGGGAGACAGCGAAGGGGGAAAATCCGGCGTTGACGAGCTTGGTGGGAGCTTCCGCCGCGCCAAGCCAGACGCCCGCGGCAAGCCCGCAGACCACACCCATGCCGTGCAGCGAGCCGGTGTTGGTCTTCAATGGAGGACTACCAGCAGGCCGACGCCGAGCAGCAGAACGGCCGCCGGAATCCAGAACTGCACGTCAGTCAGGATGGCCCGCAGTGTGGCCTGTCCGCGCATCGCTGTCGGCCTCATCCATGGACCCCGCGGGCCAGACCGCCAGAGCGGCTTTCGAAGGTGCCTATGCTCGTCATTGCTTCTTCCATTGTGCAAAAGCCTTCTGCATACGCGGGTCGGTAAAGAGCTTGACGCAGGTCTCGCGTTCGACCGGCCCGTCCACGACGCAGTGCAGGTCGGTGCGCCGCGCTACTTCTTTCGCTGGGATCGAGATCTGCGAGACGAACTGGGCCGCATCGGCGATGGTGGCACCGAAGACAAGGCGGTCGAGGCCGGACCAGAGCGCGCAGGCCATGCACATCGCGCACGGTTCGCAGGTCGTGTATAGCGTATAGCCCTTGAGCGATGCCGTGCCGAGCTTGGCGCAGGCCAGGCGGATGGTTAGGGTCTCGGCGTGGGCGCTGGGGTCGTGGTCGGGGCCGACGCGATTGACGGCGCGCATCAGCCGTTCGCCTGTGCCGGTCTTGAGAATGTCCGCGCCGAAGGGCATGGGATGGTCCGTGCCCAGGGTCTCGGCGGTGAAGGCGGCCACGGAGCGCATGTGTTCCCGATCGGCTTCGCTTCCGCCCACCGAGGCCGATGCTGCCGGTTGCGTCAGCCACCATGTGCCGAAGGACGCCGCACCGGTCTGGAACATGAAGTTACGCCGATTTACCACTTCGCCTACTCCGATGTGCGCTCTCGGAAGATCATACAGAACTTGCTCCAGCCGGCGGGAGATGTCTTGCTTTGAACACGACAGCTTCGTGCGCATATCATGGTGCGCGCCGTTTGCTGCTCGTCCTCGCGCTGCGCTCAAGAGTTATTGATAAGATGGAAGTGTCTGAGTTGAGTAACCGGTTTGCCGCAGGAGGTTCCGATGAGTGCAACGATCGCCCCTAATCAACCTCTTCACGACCTTGAGGAATGGGATGAGTTTCTGGAAGGCCGCTACAAGGAAGGCAAGACCGCGGAGGAGTTCCGCGTGTACGACGCGAGTGCCACCCCGGGCGTGGCCGAGTTCTACCGGCAGAACCATGAGAATATGACGGTCGACTACGTGCTTGGCAAAGAGGAGGAGTATTTCTGCCTGGATAAAGGCCAGAAGAGTGTGTGGGAGGCCGCCGATTTTCTGAACACGCTGGTGGACGACAGCGACCCGGATACGGACCTGACCCAGATTGAGCATCTGCTCCAGACCTCGGAGGCGATGCGGCGGGACGGCAGCCCACGCTGGATGATCCTTACAGGCTTTGTGCACGACCTGGGCAAGTGCCTTTGCCTGTACGGTGAGCCGCAGTGGGGCGTTGTGGGAGATATTTTTCCCGTCGGCTGCGCCTGGTCGAAGGACATCGTGTTTCATGAGTTCTTTGCCAAGAACCCCGACCGCCAGGTCCCGGATTACCAGAAGAAGTATGGCATCTACAAGGCTAATTGCGGGCTGGAGAACCTGCACATGTCGTTTGGGCACGACGGCTATATCGCCGAGGTGATGAAGCCGTACCTGAAGGAGGAGGCTTTGTACATGTTGCGCTTCCACTCCTTTTATCCGTGGCACAAGCACGGGGCGTACGACTACTTCTGTACGCCGACTGACCGGGCGATGCTGCCCTGGGTGCTGCGCTTCAACCAATACGACCTTTACTCGAAGGGCCAGAGCAAGCCGGACCTGAAGCAGCTTAAACCGTTCTACGATGATTTGTTTGCGGAATTCCTGCCGCCGACGCTGGCCTGGTAGGAGAAACGCAGAGGCCCTTCGGGAATGACAGAGATACAGGTGCGTCTGGGTGGGATTCGAGACGCCGGTCAGTTTGACCCAGCCCCGATACGGACCGCGGCAGTGTCGGTGCGCAGGATCAAGGCGTGGCGGGCCGTTTTGAGGAGCACACTGGATGGGGTGTCTCCGCTTAGCTCCCAGATCATAAAGCCGCCGAGCCGCTGCTCCATCGCGTACTGCCCTTTGGCCTCGATCGACGGCGGGTCTTCGTAGGTCCAGAAGACGTCGCCGTCGAAGAGCCAGGGTGCCTGGGAGACGGGGTCTCGATAGACGGTCGATTCTGCCGCCAGCCCCTGGATGTAGCTGTAGGGCCGGTCGCCGCGCAGGGATTGCCCCTCCTGCATGAGCCCGTTGTTGGCTTCTTCGACCTGCCGCCAGCCGTAACCGTAAAAGGGCAGGCCCATGAGCATCTTGGCCGATGGAACGCCGGCGGCCATGAACTCGGACACGGTTCCCTCCACCGTGCCGCCGTGGAACTCCGATCCGGCGCGCAACGGCGCGATCAGCCCGGTACGCTGGCTCCACGGCCCGGCGAAGTCGTAGGTCATCAGGCCTACCTGGTCGACGATCCGGCCGACCGCGGCCATGTCCACGCCGTCGTACATACGCGGGCTGGGCCCGACGGCGATGCTGAGGAGGAGCCCGGGGCGCGCCGCGTCCATACCTTGGCGGAGAGCCTGAAGCAGGGCGACGAAGTTGGCGCCTTCCGCCGCGCCGCGCGGGTACTCCCAGTCGACATCGATGCCGTCGAAGAGGTCCGGCACCACAATGTCCGGGGTCAGGTGGCCCTTGACGAACAGGTCGATGCAGGAGTCCACAAAGGCCTGCCGACGCTCCGGCTGCGCGTCCCAGGCGAAGTCCCGGCCGCGGCCTTCGAGCGAGATGAGCACCTTGACGCCGGGATGCAGCCGCTTGAACTCTGCAAGCTGGTGAAAGTAGCCCCGGAAGGGCTGCTGCTGTGTGTCGGCGACGCCGGATACGCTCTGAGCGGCCGAGAAGGCGTAGTTCAGGTCCGGCGTGACGTCGGCGACGGAGCAATGCCCGCCGGTGACAAACCCCTGGGAGTAGTTGATCTGGTCGATCATGGGCTGGCCGTCCGCGCCCGCCAGGTTCTTGACGAGGTAGGGCGCGGGGCCATAGACTCCGCCTTGCAGGAAGTAGCCGACCACCAACGGGTGCGGCTTCGCGGCCGCTTGCGCGTTTGCCGTGTTATGTTCCATCATCGCCAGGTAAAAGATCGGCAGAAGTGGCAGAAAGTTGCAGGCCCGAAAAAGTGACATACCTCTCAGACGGGCAAACCCCGCGCCACGGCTCAGGATTTCTGCGATCTTTACGAGGAGTTTCGCTATAGCAAAGTGGCTCGCGGGAGGAGATGGAAGAGCAGACTCCCTTCGGGAATGACAGACAAGAAAGACAGGCGCAACGGCAAGTTGTTTAGGGGTTGGGGGTGTCTCTGGTGCGCCGCCGGCGCAAGGCCTGCTCGACATCCGGCGAGAACTCAAGCGCCAGGTTCCCGGCCGCTCCTTCGAGCGTGACGATCGAGGAGTTGACCAGCGAGAGGCGGATGCCGCGTTCCTCGGGCGGATAGTAGGCGTTCGAGATCAGCCCGGCGGAGAAGTTTCCGAGCACATTGGAGAAGTTCGGCTGCGGCCGGCCATTGTCGCCGCGGCAGACGAAGGCTCCCATTATGGCGTGGCGCACACGCGACCGTTTGCCGCCGGTGCCTTGACGGAAGAAGCGCGGGTCTTGCCGGAGCAGGATCGGGTAGGCGGCCCCGGCCAGCATGGTTCCGTCGAAGACATCGGCGACCCGGGCCGCTACCCGCTTGGTGTACCCTCCCGGTCCCCAGCCGTAGCCGCGGTCGGAGTCGCTCAACTCGCTCAAGCCCGCCAGGAAGAACGCGCCCACCACGTTGAACGGGTCGAGCGTGGCGTGGACCGCCAGTTCGGTTTTCTGGCCTTTTGAGAGCGGCACGGCGTGGCCGCTGATGACGGTGTTGAAGTTCGGCACGACGACGGCGATGCGCTGGCCTTCTTCCATCTTGACGTCGTGCTCGGCCTCGGCGTGGAGGCGGGCTCTGCGTTCGGCTTCGGTCTCTTGCGTGGGTACCGGTTGCCGCAGGGCAGAGGGTGCGTCCGGCAGAGCGGCGCTCCCGTTCCGCGCCTGCTGTGCTTGCAGCAGGCCGCCGAGGCAAGCCGGCAGAGCCAGAAGCGCGAGTCGGATGGATCGGCGGAACATTGCCGAGATAGATGCAGCCGGTGCTCTCCGGGAGGGCGCGCTTCTTCCAGCCGAGCAGCGCGTCTAACAGATAGCGCGTCTGAGAGAATGAGTGTGACCCGCCGCTGGAGTAATGACATGCCTTCCTTTCGTACCGATCCGTACAGCACCAACGCCTATCCCACCATCATCGACGTGCCGCGCGAGGAGACCGCTTCCCTGCTTTCGAAGGTGCTTGCCATTACGGCCGCGGGGTTTCTGGTCACCGCCGGGGGCGTCTACACCGCGCCCGCATGGAGCATGTTGCCGGGCGTGCTGCTGGTCTTTGCTCTGATCTTCGGCATCAGCGCGGCCCGCAAGTCCGCCAACGCGGGTCTGGCGCTTGGCTTGTTCTATGCGCTGACCTACTTTATGGGGTGGGAGATCGCGCCGCTGCTGCATCGCTATATTGCCACGGTCGGCTCGGGAGTGGTGTTTCAAGCCGCCGCGACGACGGGCTTCGGCATGGCGGCGCTCGGTTCGGTCGCTTACCTTTTTCAGATCAACTACCGCCGCGTGACCGGGATTGCAACGGCCGCGCTGCTGGTGCTGATCCTTGCCGGGATCGCCAGCATGTTTCTGCACTTCCTGACGCCGGACACATATTCGTGGCTGACGCTGGGGATCTTCGCGCTGCTGACGGTGGGCGACTTTGCCCGCATCCGGGCGGGCGGCGACGGGCAATCGGCCGTCTCGCTGTCGCTTTCGATTTATCTGGACGCGATTAATATCTTTCTGGCGATCCTGCAACTGATGAGCGGGCGGCGGCGGAATTAGAGGCAGGAACGCAGATTCCCTTCGGGAACGACAAACAAGAAGGGCAAGAGCAAAGGCAAGAATAGCGCAACACTAGCCGCGCAGTTGGCGCAGCATTGTCCGTACGTCCTCCACGTCCACGGGGGCAGCCTCACCACCCGATCGGAGTGAGCCGTGAAAGTGAGTCGCTCCGGTAGCTTGCGCGAGGGCGGATGCGTTGTGCAGCCGCAGGCCGCCACCGACGGCAACCGCAATGCGTCCTTCAGCCTGGATCACGAGCCGCGACAAGCACACGGCGCCCGAGACAACGTCGTCTTTGCCGCCGGAGGTCAAGACCCGCTTGCACCCGCTTGCGATTATGTCCTCCAATCCCTGGCGCAGATCGACAACTTCATCGAAAGCGCGATGAAAGGTGACCTCCAGCGTCCCGGCCTCGCGAACAAGCTGCGCCGTTCGCTCCACGTCTACCATTCCGTCAGCGCGCAGCAGACCAAGGACCACACCGGCTGCGCCAAGCTGCCGCAGGTGTTGGAGGTCGCGCCGCATCACCGCAAACTCCTCAGCGGTGTAGACGAAGCCGCCGGCGCGGGGTCGCAGCATGACGTGAATGGGCATACCCGACCGCTCCATTGCCTCCACGATTAGACCGTGGCTCGGCGTCAGGCCGCCCCGGTCGAGCGACGAGCAGAGTTCGATGCGGTCGGCCCCGCCTTCACGCGCCGCAACGCACGCCGGCACGCTCTCCGCGCACAGTTCAAACACAATCGTCCGCATCGGCTTTCTCTTCGTTCTCGCGTCCGCTCACGTCCAAGCGGAAGGGCGCTGTTGACCCTTCGCAGGCATCTCCTAGAACGCGTACTTGAGCGAGAACTGCAGCCGCCGCTCCTGCGACCGGATCTGGTTTTGCTGGGCGATCTGACCGAAGCCGCTATCGGAGACGCCGGTGTCCGGGTTCCCGTAGCTGACCTTGTTCAGGGCATTGAAGGCATCGAACTTGAAGCTCAACACCTGCTCCTGTATGGTCCGGAAGTCCTTGAAGGCTGAAAGGTCGAGGTTGTGGTAGCCGGGACCGCGCACCGCGCCGTTGCGCGAGGTTCCATAGGTATTGACCGCCGGCACGCCGAAGGCGCAGATGCCGTTGTCGACGCCCGCGGTCTGGCACGGCGTCGCTGAGGGATCGGTCCCGAACCAGTGATAGATACTCCGGTTGACGATCTTGAGCGGCCGGTATTGGTTGGCGCGCTCGTTGCCGTAGCTGTTCGCGTTGCTGCTGCCGCCGGTGAGCGTCTCAGGGAAGCCGGAGTAGCCCACGCCCGCCGCGGCGATCTTCCACCCGCCGACGGCCAGGTCCAGGAAGCGGTTGGATCCCGAGAGGTACTCCCGGCCGTGCCCGACCGGGACAGCGTAGACGGCCGTGCCGGAGACGTTGTGGGTGACATCGTAGCCGGCCGGTCCATAGTCCGCCGCGCTGTCGTAGTAGTTCTGGAATGCGCCGCTGTAGCCGTTGACATTCAGCGAGTAGTTGCCCAGGCTGTTCGTCATGGCCTTGCTGTAGGTGTAGTTCAGCGTGAACTCGAGCCCATGGTTCAGCCGCTCCCGCAGCGTCGATTCCATGGCGTTGAAGTTCATCATCGCGCGCGATTCCGTAATGAGCAGGATGTTGGTGCCGAAGTTCGGATTGTTGTAGTAGGGCGCGGAGGTCTGGTCGCCGGGCACGCGGAATTGGTTGACGTTGCCGTAGTCTTCGATGTGCTGGCCGGTCTCGCCGATGTAGCCCGCCTGCACGGAGAGGGTTCTCGAGAGCGCGTACTCCATGGTCAGATTGAATTCCTGAACATACGCCGGCTGGATGTTTTGGGGGTACACGGAGAAGGAGCCGGAGGCGCTGAGGTCGGCCGGGTCGGTATAGTTGAACCCGTCCTCGACGCGGCGCGGGGTGCCACCGGCGGGCTGGGTCGAGGTTGGCATGGTTGTTGGGCTGAGGGTGGAGATGTTGACCGCCTGAATGAACGGCGGGGCCGCGGTCAGGCGCTGGTTCGACGAGTTTCCCTCGTAGAAGCTGGTCGCACCGTACCCGCCGCGCACGACGAACTTCTGGCTGGCCTGGTAGGCGAAACCGAGTCGCGGCATCGCTTGGCGGTAGTTGGGCTGATCGCATCCGGCGTTGCCACAGACGCCGGAGCCCGCCGGGGCACCCGCCGGAACGCTGCCCGCGTAGATCGGCTGTCCGGTCGCAAGATCGACGTTGCCGGTTTTGTTGTTCTGCTCGATCCAGGGCTGGTCGAACTCGTAGCGAAAGCCGAAGTTGAGCGTAAGCCGCGGCGTCAGCTTGTAGTCATCCTGGAAGAAACCGGCCGCGCGCCATTGGCGCTGGCCCACGTTGATGCTCGCCAACGTAACGTTGGCCGAGCTGACGCGATCGAGCAGGAAGTCCGCCGCGCCGTAGCCGGGGCCATTCGCCGCCAGAGGATTGCTGGTGAAGCTGCCGCTGTAGCCCAGAGTTCCAAGAAAGCCGTCGTTGTTGCTGGTGGGATAGTTGTTCTGATAGCGGATGGCCTGCACGCCCATGCTCAGCAGGTGCCGTCCACGCTGCCACGTCAGATTGTCGATGTAGCTAAAAGTGTTGTCGATGATGCCGCCGTCGAACGCAGGGGTTCCGACGCCGCTGAAGCCGTTGATGCCTTGATCCGCAAAGCCCACGTAGGGCTGCGCGCCGAATGGAATCCCCACCTTTGCATCGCCGCCCAAGCCAAACTGTCCTGACGGATCGCCCGGCAGCCCTTGGTTCCAGGTGACGCGGGTAAAGCCAAGGCGCGCCGAGTTTACGATGGCGGGCGAGAAGGTATGGACCCAGGTGGAGCCGACAACTTTGGTTGGATACAAGTTGGTTCCTGGAAAGGTGATCGCCAGCAGCGCTGTCTGCCCATCGTAGGCGGTCGACATGGAGTAGAACGCGGTCACGCGGTCGCGGTCGCGCGGAGCGATCTCAAACTTGATGTCTCCCTGATTGTTCGCCTTATAGCTCCGCACCTGCCCTTGCAGGTCGTTGGCGGCGATGCCGTCGCTGGGGGTGGCGTTCGGCATGGGTGTGGCCCTGCTGATGGCGCTGTCGCCCGCATGGCGGCGCTGGCTGCTGCCCGTGCTGCTGCTGAGCCAGGCGGTGCCGGTGTTTGCCCTGGCTCCCCTGCTGGTGCTGTGGCTGGGGTTCGGCATGG
>CAXTWP010000055.1:11781-13157 GCA_964247945.1 uncultured Acidobacteriaceae bacterium
GGGTCGGATTCGCGAGGAGGAACTTTGCCACGGGATTGAGAATCGGGACGCCTTTGTTGCCGGCATACATCGCGTAAGAGGTCACCTGTCCGCTTACCGGGTCGGTGACGTAGTTCTCGGAATCGTAGAGCTGGATCGGCGCGGTCTGGTTCAGCAGCACGGAGAAATCTCCGTTGCGCATGGCCTGGGTCAGCACTGAAGCCTGCCCCATACCGCCGGTGTGATAGCGCGACCCCAGATAGTCGACGAAGAAGAACAGCTTGTCGCGCTTGATGAAGCCGCCCAGGCTGCCGCCGAACTGCACCTGCGAATACTCGCCCTTGGGGATGGCGGGCGAGGCGTTGTCGTTTTGCCAAGAGTTTGCGTTGAAGCGCTGGCTCTGGTCGTAGGCATACGCCGAGCCATGAAAGTGATTGGTTCCACTCTTGAGAACGCTGACCACGCCGCCGCCGTTTACGTTGCCGTAGTCGGCGGGCGAGTTGGCCGTCAGCACGCGCACCTCCTGCAAAGCCTCCGGCGCGGGGCTATACGCGATCAGGTTGTTGAACGTCTCGTTCATGTCGATGCCGTCCAGCGTGTAGTTGTTCGCCTGGGCCCGGTTGCCGTTCATGTTTGGGGTGTCGGTATAGGACGTGCTCCGCTCGATGCTCTGGGTGCCGGAGGTTCCGGCGGTGTCCACCGATCCTGGCAGATACAGGGTGACCGCGGAGAAGTCGAGACCGTTCAGGGGCAGGTTGGCGATCGTATTTGCGGTGAAGGTGGTGCTCAGGGTCGCGTCCGTGGTGTTCAGGATGGCCGCGCTTCCGCTGTCTACCTCGACCGTGGTGGCGGCGCTTGCTGAGAGATGCGCGTCCAGCTTTACCGTCTGGTTGATCTCCAGCGCGAAGGGTGAGAACGGCTGCGCGCCGAAACCGGGAGCAGTCACAGTCACGCGGTACCGGCCGATCGGCAGGAAACGAATGCTGTAGACGCCCGACGGATTGCTGGTGGTCGTTGTTTTGACGCCGGTCTCGACGTTCTCGGCGACCACGGTCGCTTGCGGGATTACCGCTCCGGTCGGGTCCGTCACCTCGCCTGTCACCGAACCGGTCACGGTCTGCGCCGCCGCAGAGGGGTGGAGAAAGAGACCTGTAAACCCGCAACAAACCAAGATCCACAGTAATGCCGTTCGCGTCCGCATCTTACCCTCCACCTCGCAAGTTGGTCTGGCCCATCTCAAATCTGTATGAGGCTGAGCATAGAAGCGACGGGACACTCCGTCAACGCCAAATGTTCATTGATGTGAACTTTCGTGCAATCCAGGATCAATTGCATGCGGTAAGCTGCACATTTAGGCGGTGAAGGTGGTGCTCAGGGTCGCGTCCGTGGTGTTCAGG
>CAXTWP010000056.1:0-3208 GCA_964247945.1 uncultured Acidobacteriaceae bacterium
GCTCGTGGATAGGTCATGAAGCCGATAAGGGTGGTACGAGGATTCTTCTGTGCCGGATGTTTAATGTGGCGGGTGGGAAGGGTATCGCTGACGATCTTGGACGAACGAATCTGCATGGATGGGCGGAACGACCGATGAGCAAGATCTATGAAGCATTACTCCGCGCGGAACTGGAACGAACGGCCGCGGTTGCAAACGGCGGCCTGCCGGAGCCAGTCCCGGCAGAAACTGAAGCGCAGCGTATTCTCGGGTCGTTGAGTCCTGGCATGCCGGCGGCAAACGGTTCGGCCGCCATGCCTCTCGGGCCGCTTTCAGGCCCTTCTTCTGTCCGGGCAGCCGCGGTGAATGTGGTTGCCGAGTCGGCACCGACAATCGATTGGGAGCGTACTCTCTCTCGGACGTGGAAGCCGTCTCTGCTGCAGTTGCCGGCCCTTGAAGAGCGAGGCAGCGGTGTGGAGCAGTTCCGCAGCCTTCGTTCCCGCATGCATGAATTCCGCGACCTGAATCCCTTGAAGTCAATCATCGTAAGCAGCGGATTGCCTCAAGAAGGAAAGAGCTTTGTGGCGGCGAATCTGGCGATTTCGTTTGCGCGGCATAAAGCGAGTCGCGTTCTGCTCATCGACGGCGATATGCGGAGAAGCTCCCTGCACACGGTGCTGGGGTGTACGCCGGAGCCGGGACTGACCGAGTACCTTGCCGGCCGGAACACGTTGTACGAGGTGATGCAGCGGGCAAAGCCGAACGAGGATGGGACGCCTTTGCTGCCGGGTCTTGGCTCAGTGACCTTCATCGCAGGTGGCGCAGACGCCGACAATGCGGCGGATCTTTCGGGCAGCAGCCGCTTTGGGGAACTGATCCGCGCGGCGGAACCGGTTTTCGACTGGATCGTTGTCGATACGCCGCCAGTCAACCTTGTAGCGGATGGCGTCAATCTGGCCCGATCTTGCGATGGGACCCTGTTAATTGCCCGCGGCGGCGTCACCAAATACGAGTCGGCGCAGCGGGCGCTGGCGGAGTTGAAGGCGGCGAATGTACTTGGGATTGTATTGAACGCTGTGGAAAAACCGCAGATCAAGAACAGTTATTACGGGTACGACAGCTACGACAGCTATGTCAGCAAGAAGGGGTAACAGGGTCCGCGCGACATGATACGGTTCCTGAACGTCTACTATCCCACCCGAACCGTCGTGATGTTCCTCGGCGAAGCGCTGTTGGTGGGCAGCTGCTTTGTGTTGGCGATGCTGCTGGTGCTGGGACAGGACACATACCTCG
The DNA here is from genome assembly GCA_964247945.1 of uncultured Acidobacteriaceae bacterium. Taxonomy (GTDB): domain Bacteria; phylum Acidobacteriota; class Terriglobia; order Terriglobales; family Acidobacteriaceae; genus Edaphobacter. Next base: position 1,273 of record CAXTWP010000056.1, read on the forward strand.
CCGTCATGTACGAGAGTGCGCTGCTGAAGATCAGCGGCATCACGTTGCTGTCGATCGGGCTTTCCTACTACTTCGACCTGTACGAGCCGCAGATTGTCTCGATCCCCCTGGAAATCTACTTTCGCATTCTGCTGGTGCTGGGATTCGACTGCTTTATCTTTTCGGCGGTGTTGTACTTCTACCCACAAGTGGATATCGCGCCGTATGTTTACCCCGTAGGCTTTGCGCTGCTGACGCCGGCGCTGATCATGTGGCGGAGGATGTATGGCAAGCTGATGGCCCATCCGCTCTTTCGGGAACGCGTCTATGTGCTGGGAGCCGGCGAGCAGGCGCGATCAATTGTGCAGACGATCCGGACGCGGCCCGACATCGGCATGGAAGTGGTGGGGTGGCGTGAAATCGATCTCGATAAGCCGGAGCGAAAGCAGCTTTGGGTAGACGATCTGGCGAAATTGGCGAACGCAAAACGGGGAGAGAACGCGCACCGGATCATCGTGGCGGTCGAGGACAGCCGGGGTGAGTTGCCGGTCCAGGAGCTACTCGCGCTGCGGTTTGAAGGCGTCATGGTCGAGAAGGTTGGGGACCTGCGAGAGCGGCTGGCGGGCAAGATTCAGCTCGAAGGGTTGCATCCAAGCACGTTTCTTTATAGTGAGGGTTTCCGGCTGCGGGCGTCCCAGCAGCTGGCGCGGCAGGTTGCGTCCGCGTTCGCGGCTGCCCTGGGATTGCTCCTGTTTGCGCCGTTCTTTCCGCTTGTAGTGTTGATGGTGAAGCTTTCTTCCAAAGGGCCCATCTTCTTCAAGCAGACGCGCGTTGGCGCGGGCGGGCGGCACTTCCAAGTGGTCAAGTTCCGCACGATGTTTACGGACGCCGAAAAAGCCGGCGCGAAGTGGGCAACCAAGAACGATCCGCGTGTGACTAAAGTCGGCATGTTCATGCGTAAGACGCGCATCGACGAGGTGCCGCAGCTTTGGAACGTCCTGCGTGGAGACATGGGGTTCGTCGGGCCACGGCCGGAGCGGCCGGAGTTTGTCCCGTGGCTGGCCGAACAGCTGCCCTTCTACTATCTGCGTAACTTGATTCGGCCGGGGCTGACGGGATGGGCGCAGGTACGGTACGGTTACGGGGCGACGCTCGAAGAGACCAAGGAGAAGCTGGAGTACGACCTCTACTACGTGAAGCACATGACGCTGGGTCTCGACCTGCTGATTATGTTCGAGACGATCAAGACGATCGTCCGGCGGCGGGGCGCGCAGTGAAGACGCTCTTCTGGCTGTCCGGGGTGGTGATTGCCTATACCTATGCCGGCTACCCCCTGCTGATTGCGACGCTGGCGCGCTTTGCACCCAAGAGGCACCGGCGATCGGTCTGGCCTGCCCTAGGTGAGCCGCCGATCAGCATGGTGTTGGCGGTGCACAATGGTGCGGGACTGCTGGCGGCGAAGATCGAGCATCTTGTGGGTCTGGATGCTGAACTCGTGAAGGAGATCGTCATCGTCTCGGACGGTTCGATCGATGGAACGGATGCGATTCTGGCCCGGGTACAGGACAGCCGGGTGAGAGCCATCGTTCTGCCGGAGCAGGGAGGCAAAGCCGCGGCGGTAAATGCCGGGATGCGGGCCGCGACGGGAGAGATCCTGCTGTTCGTGGACATACGGCCGCGGATCGAAACGGGCGCCCTCGCCGCCCTTCTGGCCAACTTCGCCGACCCTTCCGTCGGTTGTGTGGCGGGAGAGTTGGTTCTCCAGACCGAAGGCCACGACGCCACCGCGGCTGCGGTTAGCGGACTGTATTGGAAGTACGAACAGTGGATACGCAACTGCGAGGCGGCCTGGGACTCGCCTGTGGGAGTGTACGGAGGGTTCTATGCGGTGCGGCGGGCGCTTGCAACGGCGGCTCCCGCGGGTACGATCCTCGACGACATGTTTCAGCCGCTGGCC
>CAXTWP010000056.1:3218-9147 GCA_964247945.1 uncultured Acidobacteriaceae bacterium
GTCCTGGACCGGACGGCAGTGGTGGTGGACACCTGGCCGGCGAAAACTTCAGGCGAGTTCTCGCGCAAGGTGCGAACGCTCGCCGGAAACTTTCAGCTGCTGGCGCTTGCGCCCTGGATTCTGACGCCGGCGAACCGGGTGCTCTTCCAACTGGTCTCGCATAAGCTGCTGCGGCTGGTGGTGCCTTACTTGTTCATATTGCTGCTGGTAAGTTCAGCGGCGCTGGGGTACGGGTGGTTTGCGGGGTCACAGGCCTTATTCTGGGGCCTGGCGGCGATCTCGCTGCGCTGGAAGGTACCGGTGTTCCATAAGTTGGGGACACCGGCGGGAGCGCTGCTGGTGTTGAACGCAGCGGCCGTCATGGGGTTGTATACGTTCCTCTTTACACGCGGACCGTTATGGAAGATTTGGTCGCCTACTCCGGTCACAGGGCATTAGTCTCTATTGTCTAGCTGTATCCATGACTTTCCCCATACGGGCGGCTACCGCAGGCCAGGTGAAGTTTGGAATAACGCCGTTGCGGGCTTGCCGGCCGAGAGTCATGAGGCGCTGGGGATCTGAGAGCAGGTCGAGGATTTTGGCGGCGAGGTCCTCAACAGAGCCTTTTTCCACCAGCGCGCCGTTCTGGCCGGGAGTCACGATCTCACCGAGCGCCCAGGCGTTGGTGACGATGGCCGGCATCTGGTAGAGCATGGCCTCAAGAGGAGCGATCCCGTAAGGTTCATACAGCGAGGGCAGGACGAAGAGAGAGCAAAGGCGGAGCAGGTCTTCGAGGGCGCGCTTCTGGATAACGTCGGCTTTCGATAGGTGACCGTGGAAGACGACTCCGGGGGGAACGTCGCCGATGGTGGTCGGACCGACGATGTGCAGGGTTGCATCGGGAAGGGTTTCGCGGACGATGCGGAAGGCTTGGAGGAGTTGTGGGCCGCCTTTACGCTCGAACTCGACGCCGATAAACAGGATTTGCCCGTTGCTGTAGTCCTTCGAGGGATTCTCCGGGGGAAACTCGCGGAGGTTGACGGCACCACCCACGTTATGGACGCGAGCGGGGTCGACGCGATAGTTGCGGATGAAGGACTGGCGGAGGTACTCGCTGAGGGTGCAGACGGCGGGCATCCGCTGGGCGGTCTGCTCTTCGAAGCGGAGCGTGTCATCGATGCGCTGTTTGGAGAGCCCGTGGAGGCCGATGCCACTCTGCACGCGTTCGGCGAGATTGCCGTCGTGCATGGAGAGGCAGGCTACGTGGGGGAAGGCTTCCGGAAGCGAGAAGAGCGCGCCAAACTGGAGGGCGACCTCGCCCTGGAAGTCGGACTTGCGGGCGAGTTGCTCAACGGCGTTGCGATAAGCGGAACTGAAGTAGTACTGCCTGCGCCAGGCGGCGCGGTCAGGGCTGAAGCTGCTCGCGAGCATCAGGGCGCGCCTGACTGGCGGAATGGCGAGAGGAATGGTGCGGTCAAGCCGGCCACCGGCGCGCAAAGCTCCTAGAAAAAAGGGGAGCACGCCGGACCAGGCTTTGGGGGAGTCGGGATCGAGTCCAATGAAGGCTTCAAGAAAGGCTGCGGTCTTGCGCATGGGCATCATGGTAGTCGATTTATCGGCTGGGAAAGGCGCGCGCGAACGGCACGGCAGCTTCGGCTGGGACGGCCGCTGGATTCTGGTGGTTCACCGGCGTACGTCCCTTATCCCTACTTACATTACATAAAGTATTCAAAAATAAGCAGTTAGATTCGGACTTAGACCATTTGGGTCCGACCCGAAGACGCCCTTGCGAACAACGAAAAGGCCCGGTTTGTGGCCGGGCCTGCTTTATTGTTCTGTGCTGTTACAACGGGCCGCCAAAGCTTGGCCCTCGTTTAGAGGCCTGAAGCTGTACGGGCTCCAGCGCGGTAACCGAGGCTGATCGCTCGTTGTTCTGTACAGCAGTATCGGAGCCATGCTGACGACAGACTCGTCGTGAGTCAGACCTAACGGTGCTTTGGTCTGTCATGCGCGAACTCGCTTCGAACCCATGATGCTGGTTCGGCAGTCGATGAAATTTGGGGCAGAGCGGTAGCGAGTGAGCCTGCGCGGAGTTCTTGAAGCCACTCCTAAAGAGCCGTCCAAACGAAGGTTCGCCGCGGCAAACATGAGTTCAGAAGACTGCCGCGGCGGCAAAGTTGAGAGGGGCACCAGTAGAGGCTTCCACCTGATCGCGGGTGATCCCTGGCGCCAGTTCAAAGAGTTCAAACCCCCGCGGCGTTATATCGATTACGCAAAGATCGGTGACGATCCGGTCGACGACGGCTTTGCCGGTAAGCGGCAGGGTGCAGGTCCGCAACAGCTTCGGGCTGCCATCGCGCGCGGTGTGGTCCATCAGGACGACGACGCGGCGGACGCCGGAGACCAGGTCCATGGCACCGCCCATGCCCTTGACGCGCTTGCCGGGAATGACCCAGTTGGCGAGATCCCCCTGTTCTGAAACCTCCATGGCACCGAGTATGGCGAGATCAATGTGGCCTCCGCGGATCATCGCGAAGGAATCGAAGCTCGAGAAAAACGATGCCCCCGGCAACGACGTAACCGTTTCCTTGCCGGCGTTGATCAGGTCCGCGTCTTCCTCGCCCTTGCGAGGATAAGGGCCGATGCCGAGTAGGCCGTTCTCCGATTGCAACGTAACCTGCATGCCTTGCGGAATGAAGTTGGCGACCTGCGTGGGCATGCCGATGCCTAGATTCACGTAAAACCCTTCCCGCAACTCCAATGCAGCGCGTTGTGCCATCTGGACGCGCGACCAGCCTTTGTGAACGTCAGACATAGAGTTAGCCCTCTCTCGTGGTAAGTCTTTCAATGAATCGTTCCGGGTTCGGATTGTGGACGATGCGCTGCACGAAGATGCCGGGCGTATGAATTTCGTCCGGGTCCAGCTGACCGGCGTCTACCAGGATTTCAACCTCGGCAATGGTAATTTTGCCGCTCATGGCGGCACCGGGATTGAAGTTGCGGGCGGTTCGCCGATACACCAGATTGCCGTGGGTGTCGCCCTTCCAGGCCTTAACCAGAGCCACATCGGCGCGAATGCCGCGCTCGAGGATGTACGTTTCGCCGTCGAAGTCCTTGTGCTCCTTGCCCTCGGCCACGATGGTTCCGACGCCGGTACGGGTGTAGAAGCCGGGGATTCCGGCACCGCCGGCGCGCATCCGTTCCGCGAGCGTGCCCTGCGGGGAAAACTCCACTTCGAGTTCGCCGGCAAGGTACTGGCGCTCAAACTCGTTGTTTTCTCCTACGTAGCTGGAAATCATCTTTTTGACCTGCCGGCTTTCGAGCAGCAGGCCCAGGCCGACCTTATCGATGCCCGCGTTGTTGCTGGCCACGGTCAGGTTGCACTTCTTCTGGTCGTGCAGAGCATGGAGCAGCGCTTCCGGAATGCCGCAGAGGCCGAACCCTCCGACCGCCAGCAAAAATCCGTCTTCCACAATGCCTTCGAGCGCCGAGGCGGCGTCCGGCCAAATCTTTTTCACGTACAGGTCTCCTCGCCGATCTGTTTAGTCTATGTGACCTCTCGTTCGGCATGGAACGAGCGTCATGCACGTTGACGATGGCAGCTACACATCCCTCGCTGTTGAAGATCAGGTGCGTCGTCGCTGAACCGGCCGCGATGCGCTAGTCTAGATCTGTCAACCGGGAGCTCCGTATGGCATATCTCACATCGTACGACACGCGTCAGTTGCGCAACGTGCTGGGTACCTTCACCACCGGGGTCACGATTGTAACGACACGGGACGCGCAGGGCGGCTATCATGGTGTGACCGCGAACTCGTTCAGCTCCGTCTCGCTCGAGCCGCCGCTGGTGCTGTGGAGTCAGGCTTACACATCCAAGAGCTTCGCCGCTTTCCAGGAGAGCGAGAACTTCGCGGTCAATATCCTGGCGGACGATCAGATTGCCCTGTCCAATCACTTCGCAAAGTCCGGGGGAGATAAGTTCGACCAGGTTCCTTTCAGCAAGGGTTTGGGCGGCATACCGGTCCTCGAAGGCACGGTGGCCCACTTCGAGTGCGTGAAAGTAGCGGCTTATCCAGCCGGCGACCATGTCATCTACGTGGGGCGCGTGGAAGCGGTAAGCCACTCCGGCCGCCGCCCGCTGGCCTTTGCGCATGGCCGCTACATGGTTCCCTACGCGCATGATCTGGGGCCGCTCTCGTTGCGGGTGGGCAGCGGGCCAGTGGCGGACGTCGATGCGGTGAAGATCGCGACCGACACATTGCCGGAGATCCAACGCGCGACCGGCAACCATACGCTGGGGCTTGCGGTGTGGGGCAACCATGGGCCTACGGCGATTCGGTGGGAGCGCGGAAGTTCTTCCATCAGCGAACTTCTGCGGCCGGGTCTGGTCATGAGCATCACGCGAACCGCAACCGGGCGTGCTTTCGCGGCGTTCTTGCCCGCGGAGCTAACCAAAAGCTTCATCGACGAAGATTTGCGCATGTTTCGGGTGGCCGACGAGGACGAAAAGGAACAGCGGCAACGCTTCGACGACGAACTGACTGCGACCAGGAACAGCGGCCTGGCGCGTGCCGCGAACCTTGAGCCTGGGCCACTGAGTCATGTCATGCTGAACGCGCTCAGCGTGCCAGTGTTCGATAAGGAAGGGACGATGATCATGGCGATCTCCGTGGCCGGGGATGCGTCGCATCTGACTGCGGAACGCGATAGTCCGGTCTCGTCGGCTCTGTTGGAAGCGGCGAGAGACCTGTCGAAGCGTCTCGCGCGGCTGACCTAGTCTTCTACTGCAGTTCGACCGCCCAAATGGTCGACAGCATCAAAGCCGCCGTCGACGCGCGCAGCAATCCCGGCTTTGTCATTATGGCTCAGACGGACGCGTTGCAGGGCGAAGGTATCGAGTCGACGAAGACCTTATCGCCGCAGACCTCCGCATCGATGCTCTCCGCGCCGGGATGGACACGGTCGAGATCCCTCAGTTTACGGTGATTACCATGACCCCGAAATGCGCTCGATCGCCAACCGGCTGCGGGTCGAACTCCTCGACGGCAGTGTCCTCGAAGAGACGGTCGAGTACCCGATCGGCCATCGCCGCCGCCGCGCCGACGGCATCCCGCTGCTCGAAGCCAAGTTCCGCACCAACCTCGCTCGCCGCTTCACAGCCAACCAGCAGCCATCATCCTTGAAGCTTCGCTCGACCGGCACGCGCTGTAGAGCGCGCCCGTCAACGAGTACGTCGACCTGTACGTCACTTCGCACCTTGGTTATAGCACCGCCATAGTCGAGACCGCCTCGCTTCGAGCGGCAAATATTTTCAGCCAATCCCGACCACGTGGGCACCTCGTCTCAACCGTCTGCGACGCACCAACGCTTCATGCGCACGAAAGCCGGCAAATGGTTCATCCTGAACGCACTACCATGCCTGTCTTTTTACGCCAGCCTTAATATATTCTTCCATGAGCTGAAAGGCGACGACGACTGGGTGTTCTGGTCCTGGTTCCTGCTACCTACGTTGAGCGCGCCAATCAACATGATCGTCAAGGAGAGATTGACGATGGCGGCCTGACGAAGCGCAAGGAAGCGCAGAGCGGCGTAGATACCGTTTCGTTCGGACAGCCAACGCAACATGTCGAGGGAGGGGCCGAGGGACCCAGCGATAAGAAGCGCAAGCGCGCCCCAAGCCCAGAGGTCGCGCCAGTCATTGTGCAGACGAAAGAAAAGCAGCGGGAGCAGCAACAGCAGAAGCATGCCGTCGGCTTCACGATGGTACGTCGCGATGAGGCCGAATGCGAAGACGGCGGGAGCGATTACATAATGCGGCTGGAGCGAGGCGCGGCTGAATCTTCGGGCGCTCCAGACGAGGGCCACGGCCAATGTGCCAAGGACCAGAAGATTCATTGTGTGTGTAAAAACACTAGGTGTCAGCAGGTAACCGAGGAGATGAGAGAAGGAC
>CAXTWP010000056.1:9157-10652 GCA_964247945.1 uncultured Acidobacteriaceae bacterium
CAGAAGGACGTGAGCTGAACGACGATCTCCATCAGATCGCGATTTCCCGGGGCCATGGAACCGTTGGACAGTTCGGAGACAACCATGGCGCGGTAACTGGCGGTTTGCGGAACGAGGCTGTGATCGAGCAGCATCCAGGCGAGGATGAGACCGAGCGCGCCGATGGTCAGCAGGGCCGTCTTTCTGAGAACAGTTCGGTCCGTTGTGGTGCGCGAGAGCAGCATTGCGAGCACAGCCCAGAAGGCGATGTGCGGTTTCAGGATCAGGGCGGTGGTCAAACCGAACGCGAGGAGCCACTCGTTGGTCTTCCAACCTTCCGCTTTCGATTCAGCCGCCAAGGCGAGGATGCAAAGAGCCACCACAGCCACGGAGACATTTCCCAATTCAAGGCCAAGGCTCAGAAGAGGCGAACCCACGGCCAAAGCTACGATAAGGAGCCGATACAAGACAGGGATGCCGAAGACACTGCCTGCGGAACGGGCCAAAGCCGCTATGGCGAGCGCCATCAATATGCCACTGACCACAATCCAGAGACAAGTTGCCGGAACCATTGGTATCGCAGTCAGAGGAGCAAGCAGAGCGAGGGTAAAAGGAGGGTAAACGGGCGCGTGGCCATACCAGCTATGGGGTTCGACGACGCTGTTTGCGTGGAAGACGGCGGCCAGATCCGGAAACTGGTACGCGTCGCGATGATGGGAAAAACACCAGGCGGAGGCGTACAACGTCTTGAAGTCCGACCCCGCATTCTGCCGCACATAGGGATTAAAGCCGATGAACACAGACGTGACAAGCCCCAGCAATGCGAGCGCGGACGCAAGGCTCTCCGGCCACCCGCTGTTCCAAAAGCCTATAGATCGGGTCTGTTCGGAAAGAGGCATCGAAGTTTCCTCTGCATGTGACGAGATAGATAGATGACGGAACAACCGACTTATGACGCTCGACTCGGCACAAACGATGCCGGACCATTTAGCTCAATGTTGGAATTTGTGTGGAGTGTGCTGCCGGTGCGTAGCGGCACCTCATTATGCCTACCGCTCGACCTTTGCTTTACCTCGTTGAACTAAGTTCGGGTCAAGCCCGGAGTCGATGTTGCGGAAGGGAAGATTGCTTAGATTGTTGAAGCTTTCTTCTTCTTGCGGGCGCGCGCTGTCCATGCCCCACATGATGGCACCGAAGATGCTGTTATCGAAGACGACGTTTCGGTCCGCACCCTGTTCAAAGTAGATGCCGGCAAAGTGTGAACCGCGAACGTTGTTGCCGAAGATTTGATTGCCCCGGCTCGGCACAAAGTCGAGGTCCCAGGCCGACTCATCCGCGCGGGCGTAGCCGACCAGAATGCCGAAGTAGTGCAGCTTTGGATTGCTGCCTTCGTTGTCATCGGTTAAGGTGTTGAGCCCAATGAGATTGTAGAAGGAGGTGCGCACCATCTTGATACCCGACCCGAAGTTCCGGTCAATGTAGTTGAGAACAATCTGATTGTAGAGTGCGTTGTCCA
>CAXTWP010000056.1:10662-13064 GCA_964247945.1 uncultured Acidobacteriaceae bacterium
TAAGTTTCGCGGGCGAGGTGCCATCGCTTAGACGCCCAAAGCTCCAGACGAAGTCGCGCTTCAGCTCCGCGTCGTCGATGCCCCATCGTTTACCATTGCCGCGAAACAGATTAAAAGCGACCACATTCGCGGTCGAGCCATTGTCCAGGCACATGCCCTCCTTCGAGTTGTAAGCAATCGTGTTTTCGGCATAGACGTTCCGCGCGCCTCCGTCCGAATAGATACCGGACGTAAGATTGCCCAAGATTTGATTTTGGACAATGAGATTGTCGTGCGGTATTGCGAGCCGGTCGGTGATCCGGGTCTGCTTGACGAGGTAACCGTCCTTGCGGAGAAGCGTGGTCGCGTCGTCGCTGGGGTCGGCAATGCGATCGGTTACGACGATGCCGGCGTGCCAGTTTGACCAGCCGGTGTCGGCGAGAACCTCATTCTCCGCGACGACCGCGTGCTGCGTATCTCCGTGCAGCATGATTGCCGAGCCGCCTAATCGGGAGAATCGGTTGTGCGCAACGGTCACGCCATAGGAGCCAGTGACCATAATGCCTCCGCCATCGAGGCCGTCCATCTGCATCCCGGTAAGCGTGACGTTGCTGCTTCGGGCGACCGAAATCCCCCAGCTCCCTTCCTTGAACAGGCCACCAGAGACCCGGACATCGGTGCGGCCCTTGATCTGAAGCTGGTAGGGCTGGTAGCCGACGCTGTGCAGCGTCGTGTTCCCGAGGTCAAGTCTGCAGTGGTCCGGCACGTAGATTGGCGTATCAAGGCGCAGGTTGGCGGCGTCGACACGCACCGCGCAGGCACCGGGTTCGCCCAGGATACGATTCAGTTGCGAGGCGAGACTTCCATGGAAGACTTTCTCACTACCCGGAGACGGTGCCGCCAGAGCCTTTCGCGCCCGCGCGTAGTTTGCTCTGGCTTCCATCCAGGCCTCGGTGGAGGAGTGGGCGTTCAGGTTCAGTCTTCGGGCGCGGGACAACACCTGGGTCTGGCGTATGGACTGAAACAGCGAGTCGCTCGGCTGGTCCTTGAGAGGCGGCAACTGGTACTCGGTACGAAGATCGCGGGCTCCTAACGCCTCCGCAGGCTCGGTCCCGAAACGGGCGGGCTGAACACCCGAGTTCAAGAACATGGCCAACGTAAGCATCAGCAGCATTGCGGGTCTCCTGTATCACTTGCGGTCGTCCGCCGCTATGGAATAGGCGTTGTGATGTTCCGCATTGGATGCGCGCAGGCCATGCTGGAGTTTCGACGCGAACACACCAGAACCTTATGCTTCCATGACGTTGCTCAAGGAGGAGCAATGGTTCAACCTGTTGAGGTGTTGTACAGCGTCATGTAGCCTTCGGCCATGCAGTCGAGGGTGAAGCTGGACTGGTAGGCTGCGAGGGCTCGCTGCGAGAGGTCGGCGCACAGGGTTGGGTCGTTGGCAAGGCGGAGGATGGCGGCGGCGAAGGCTTCGGGGTCGTTGACCGGGACAAGGAGGCCCGAGCCGGTGAGGCGTAGCACCTCGCCCATTCCGTCCACGTCGGTGAGGATGGCGGGGGTGCCCAGGCTCATGGACTGGAGCAGCGACATGGGCAGGCCTTCGGAGATCGAGGACATGGCGAAGGCATCGGCTGCCGAAAAGAAGGGGGCGGTATCGAGCTGCTGGCCCCAGAAGGTGACGGAGTCCCGAACGCCCAGCTCGGCGGCTAGGGCTTCTAGTTCGGGATGGGAGCGGCCGCCGCCTACGATCCAAAGATTGATGTCGAAGGACGAGTGGACAGTGCGGGCGAGGGCGACGGCGCGGATGAGCGTGTCGAGCGATTTTTCAGGGACGACGCGACCGACGAAGACAAGGGTGAAGCCGCGTTTGTGCAGGTGATCGAAGCTGGTGCGGACAACCGGCTCGGTACCGTTGTAGACGCGGACGATCTTGTCGCGGGCGGGGACGGGGCCTTTACGGAGGTCGTCGCAGGTGACCTCGCAGATGCCGGTGACCCAGGAGCAGAACCAGCCCATCAGGTTGAACTGGATCTCGGCGGTACGGTCGTAAGGGAAGTACTCGACGCGGTGGCGGGTGGAGATCACTGAAGGTACGCCGGCGATGCGGGCGGGGATGCTGGCATGGATGGCGGGGGCCAGGCCGTGGCTGTGGACGACGTCGGGCTTGATCTCTAGGAAGCGGCGGAGATAGCGCGTCATGGTGACGAGGGGGTGGGCCTCGCCGGGGACGTAGATGTCAAACCCGTCTCTTTTCAAAGCTTCGCCCACGATGCCCAGCTTGGCGTAGGCGAATAAGGACACCTGATGACCCTGCGCCCGCTGGAGGCGGGCGAGCTGGGAGACGAGCACCTCCATGCCGCCCATCTCCAGGCCATAGACGGCGTGGACAATCTTCATGCCGGCTCTGGGGCTACCGG
>CAXTWP010000057.1:0-12289 GCA_964247945.1 uncultured Acidobacteriaceae bacterium
CCCCTGCACCCAGCCCTCTGCCGATCAAGGTCTTCTTTGGTGCCACCGCACTCGCTCTTGTGATCTCGACATGTACAGGACTCTTCATGTCCTGGAAGTACGCACGACGAAAAGCCGTGTTCGCAGGGATTGTCCTCGCGGGCCTTTTTTGTCCTGTAATTTTGCTTCTTTTCTAAAAACGGGACGACTGGCCGCACCGTTTCGCTCGCATGATCGGCGCTGCTGCCAATGCCTGATCTCGCGAAGATTTCGTCGCAAACAATGTTGAAATGTGGCCGGTGTCGCTTGAGGCGCACTAGGATGGAATGATGCGACTCCTGTTGGTTGAGGATGAACTCGAGATTCAGGGCTTCGTCAAGCAATCGTTGACCGGCGCCGGCTACGAAGTTCACACGGCGGAGGATGGCAATACTGCCGCAGCACTTGCGGCAAAGAACGTCTACCAAGGCATGATTGTCGATCTTGGCCTGCCCGATCAGGATGGTATTGATCTCATCCTGCAGATGCGGAAGTCGGGCGTGACCACGCCTGTCCTTATCCTGTCCGCTAGGCGGTCGGTTGATGACCGCGTCAAAGGCCTGGAACTGGGCGGAGACGATTACTTGCCCAAGCCTTTCGCCATAGCGGAACTGCTTGCCAGGATGCGTAATCTTCTCCGCCGCAACTCAACCCAGAGCGAAGATGCTACGCGCCTGCGAGTTCATGATCTGGAGCTCGATATGATCAAGCGGAGAGCAAGTCGAGGTGAAGAGGTTCTTAATCTTAGTCCGCAGGAGTTCGTCTTATTGGAGTACCTCTGCCGCCATGCCGGCAGAGTCGTGACCCGTTCCATGCTACTGACTGAGGTTTGGGGGATGCGGATCAAACCGGACACAAACGTGGTGGATGTTCACATTTATCGTCTACGCGGCAAGGTAGACAGTGAAGGGCGTGAGCCGTTGATCAAGACATTGCGAGGTATCGGATATGTCCTCAAAGGCAGCTAATCCAATCATGCGAAGCGCCGCGTGGCGCATCTCGCTCTGGGCAAGCCTGGCGTTTGCCATCGGAACCATGGTGGTGTTTGCCATGCTGCATCGGTTTGTTGCAGACGACATTCAGCGACGGAGCGATGCTTGGCTTTCGGGCGAGGTCGGCGTGTTGGGCGACGTTGCCGCACGAACTCCGAAAGATCGTCTCTACAGCCGAGTGGTGGGGGAGGTTGCCGAACTTGCCAGTCGGGAGGTTCCAAACCGTCAGAGATCCACCGGCAATGAGAACGATGCCGTTTTCTTTCTTCAGACTGGAGACAGCGGACCCGCCAAGTTATGGGTCGGGTCTGGCGATGGACTAGCGAACCTCACGGCCATCCGCGCTGCTCGGCTGCGCCCTGATCTACCCTTCGATCTGCGCGTACAAGGTTTCGGAATCCCTTTCAGAGTGGCTTCCGTACGGATCGCGGATGGGAACAACATCTATCTCGGGCTATCGGAACGAGACGAACTCCACGTCTTGAGAAATCTTCGTATAAGGTTTCTTACACTATGGGGGGCGATGGTGTTACTCGGCTTCGTCATAGTGTTCTACGCAACGCGCAAGATGCTTGGCCGCGTCAGCGAAATTACGGATGCCGCGTCGCGCATCGGCCAATCCGATCTGAGTAGTCGAGTTCCCGACACTAAGGGAAACGATGAAATTGGCCAGTTGGCTCGCACCCTAAATCACATGCTCGACAGAATCGAGAGCACAGTCCACCAGTTGCACACCATTACGGACTCTCTCGCACACGACCTGAGAAGTCCCCTCACTGCGATTCGTGGCAAGCTTGAGACGGCTTTGGCCAGCGATCTTAGCGCGGATCATGCCGACTCAATAGTTTCCGCGATCGACGAACTGGACCGCCTGAGCGAATTCCTAAACACCTCGCTCGATGTGGCAGAAGCGAAAGCAGATGCGCTTCGGCTTTCCCGCACTGAAGTAAATTTGGATGAACTTGTGAGAAGCATGGTCGACCTCTACGAACCTTCCATGAGCGACAAGGGACTTGGTCTTCAGATCCGAAGCGCGGGCTCGGTCAAAGTGTTGGCTGATCCAGGGCTCCTCCACCGCGTCGTGGCCAACTTGCTCGATAACGAACTCAAACATGTGCCGGCTTCATGTCTGGTTTGTGTCTCGTTGCGCGCAGACGATCACATGGCTACTCTCACAATCGAAGACAACGGGCCAGGCTTCGATTCCGAGATTGGTCGTCATTTGTTCGAGCGAAGAGTTAAAGGACGGGCATCGCGAGGGCACGGGCTTGGACTTGCGTTTGTCGAAGCGGTCGTCCGCGTTCACGGAGGAACTGTGACGGCAAACAACCGTACGATAGGCGGGGCACGACTCGTGATTTCGCTCCCCCTTTGCGAAAGTCATAGGCTTGAGGAGCCACAAGCCTTCGCGCTGGTCAATGCTTAGCTAAGGTTTGGTTTCTGGTCAACGGCTGCGAGAGACCAGCTAGTCATGGCTTGTCCTCGCTTTTTGTGTTTTCGGCGTGGACAAACGATTCTCTTCTGTGGCTTTAGATACGAGCAAATCTCTCAGTGCAGTCGTCTTCATCGCTCATAACGATCCGCCATGCATTTCCGTGACGTGTGAACGCCATCCCATGAAGTGCCATCAGTTCGCAGATCAGATCGTATACAGGTGCAAAGACTCCGATTGAGCCCAGCCGAACTCCGAAAGCCGGAGCTCCTAGAGGACTCGCTCCAATCTGGCGATTAATTCCGCAATAGGAGGGTTTCTCGAATACCAACTGACGGGCGCGGGGTGCTTCCTGTAGGCCGTGCATTTCTAATCCGTGAACGTGACCGAGCAGGTAGCCCGCGCAAATGGAGGTATCGCCGAAGGCTTGTTGAATTTGGTGGAATGTCTCAGCCGCGTTTCCGCCATCTCGAAAGTTCTCGATCCACTTCTGGGTAGCTGTGCAACTTGCTCGAAGCGCAAGGCAGAATGCGCGGTCGAAATCATCCATCGCTTCGGGCCGGAACTGTGCAGAGGAGCGACAATCGGCGTGCTGACTCCAAACGTCGAGCGCCTTGATGAAGAATGTCGGGACCGATCACCACAGTCGAGCGTGCGACCGTAAACGTCGGGAAAGGTCTTGTACAGATACGCTTCATGTTCGACATGGGCCGCTTCATGAGCGATACACCCGCACGCTAGCGCCTCTCATCCGGTCTTGCTGAGAGCGTCATCAATCCCAACCCCGCTCTCAAGGCGATGTGAAACCGGAACTCGTCGCCTCGCCGCACAGCTACCCTGCGTGCAAGTTCCATCGTCTCCGGTTGGTCCGTCATTTCCAGCGGAACAGCCCCATCCGGGAGACTCTGGAGGTCGCAGGCTGTGTTCTGGGCGTCGCTAGCAACGGTGACGCCGTCGAAGGCGCGTAGGTCCATACCGGATAACGCAAGCGCGTATAGAGAATGCTCGATGGAGGTGGCGATCGCATCTCGTAGTTCTTTCGAGTCATAGCAGCTAATGAACACGCCGCATTCGGGGGGAGAAGAAGCCTTCCTTCTTCGTTTTGATGAAATCGAGGAAGTATTTGCCGCCCATTCTCAAACCCTCGTAGCCGCCCGCATAACAGCGTATCGGAAGAGGATGTTGCTCTCGCCCGCAAAAAGGGGAGATTCGGGACGCATCGCGGAAAGATTGGGTTTCCCTTGTATCTGTCCAGAGATCAATGGAGGCCCATCCAACTTGTTTAGGGAAGAAACGTCTGCGGTGCGCCCCCGCAAACTGCCCTACAAACCCGTGATCGGGGGGTTGGAAAACCGAACAGAGTACGGTTCCTATAGCTCTAGGGGCCTGAACATACGTCTCAGGCTCCCCGACCGCACAGGCAAGAGAATCCATCGCGCTCAAAGCGCGATTTACTCTGTTAGGGTTTCCACACCCCAGAACGGCGCGTGACCGTCCCGACTCCATCATCGAACATCCCATTCGACTTGGCAATCAATCGCATGACGGGAAACCGAGCTGCAAGGAGCCCGCGGGCTCATCAATACCACACAGTTCTGCAGCGGCTCAGCCGCGCTGGTGCTTTCACAGAAGTTCCGACCATTACACGTTCGCACTATGGAAGGGAGGGGTCAGCGACTGCCAGGAGAGTCTGTGCCACTGCAACCTCCGTGTAGAGAAAACGTCTCTTTATTCACAGTAAAAAACTCCAGAGGCTCATCTCTGGGAACGGGACTTTGCTTGAGCAACGAAGGGCGACGACACCTAGCAGATAGGGTCAGACGCCGGGGCCACAGCATGAGCCACACCTCAGAGGATTACTGCCGCTCGTGTACCGACACCGTTCACCTCGTACAAGGCAAATGGAAGATACACATCCTGTGTTCCATCCGTTCCGGGCCGATCGAATCGGCCAGCTTCGGCGTGGACTAGGAAATGTTTCCAGGAAGGTACTCACGGAACACCTACGAGGGCTTCAGGATGCCGGATTGGTGGTTCGCAGGGACCTTGGAGGGTCTGTCCGGCACGTCGAATATGACTTCGGTGAGGAGATGCGACCTCAGATTCATGCGATGCTGGACCATTTAGCCGACTTCGGGGGAAGGTTGGCGCACCGAAGCTCAAACTCGCGAAGATGGTTCGAAATAGCCGTGTGATTTGAGAAGGCGCATCCGGGAGCGTTGCACTAGCAACCATCCGTGCGGACCATCGGGCATATAAACGTTGCGAGTATTTGATGAAAACCGAGGGCTTAGTAACACTGGGCGAAATGCGACGAGCACACCTTCATGCAGCAGCTCAGATCCTTAGCCGGGCAATGCGCGACAATCCCATTCACATTCGATTCTTCACAATAGCGGACGAAGATTGCCGTAGCTGGGCGCTGGAAAGGTTGTTCCGGCCCGTACTGCTTGGTCTTCACCACTGTGGGCTAATCTACGGCGCTGATCGTGACGGCGCCCTCTTAGGGATCTGTGGCATGGCACGACCCCGCTCTTGTCAGCTCACTGCTCTCGAAACACTTCGCGTGTTGCCCGAAATCGTGTTCGGCAATCCACTCGGAGCCCCGCTCCGCCTTCGAAAGTGGACCGCCGCATGGGCGCATCGCGATCCTGCTGAGCCGCACTGGCACCTGGGATCGGTGGCCATCGAACCGTCTTTCAGCATCAAGGAATTGGATCGGCCTTGCTGACGGCGTTCTGTATGCATGTGGATGCCCACGGGGCAGCTGCATATCTGGAGACCGACCGACAGACAGACGAACGTACAGTTCTATCAGAAATAGCTGGCGCGATAGCGATCGCTACCGCGCTCAACCCCTTCTTCTAATACTGGAGTTGGTAGGGAGCGGGATAGGTAAGGGTGCCGTTCGAGCGCTCGTACCACATGAACATCTTCTTGGGGCTGCCGTTGACGGTGCAGGCGACGATGATGCCGGTGCCCGTACGTTTGGACGTGTCGACGTGATGGTTCTTGATCGGACCCCAGTCGCTGGCGATGGTCCAGTCCTCGGTGAAGCGCTGGAGGGTGTAGTCGTACTTCTGCGGATGCTGTTGCCAGTCCGGGTCGTTCGTCCAGAGCGCGTAGGCAGCCGGATAATCCTGCGCCTCGAGCTTCGAGAGGAAGTTGCCGACCCGGTGCTCGGCGGGCAGGTCGTTGAAGAACCAGCCATGGCCAGACAGGTAGCCGCCGACGGTGAGTAGCGCCAGCAGCAGGACGAGTACGCCGCTGCCGATCAGCAGCGTATTCTTCAGGCTCTCGCGGCGTGCGTCGTAGGTAGGGGCGTTGAGCAGGGTCATGCAGGCGTTCCTCTTCTACTGATTAGACACCGTATGCGCAGCGATTAGTGCCCGATTAGAGCCCGATGCGAAGGGCGTCGAGATGGTACCGCATATGCGCGATGTAGTCCTCGATAAGAAAGCCGAAAGTCATGTGGCTATCGGGAAAGACGCAGATGCGCTGTAGGTGGTGGCGGCCGACGTGGCGGATGGTCCAGGCAATATGCTCGTTGAGCACGCGCCAGAGTTCGAGGATCGCCACCCACTCCTTATTGGCGTAGGGCTGAGCGCGTACCCATTCGTCCTGCTCGTAGTTCTGGCTGCGGACCTCGGGTTCTATATCGAGGACGGTCTCTAAACGAACGATGCGCTGCAGGTTGTTGACTGCCGAGTCACTAAGGTGGCCCATCACCTCCTTGGCGGACCACTTGCCCTCGGCGGGAGCGGCGCCGGCGCGAGCACCGGAGATGTCTTCAAGCCACGGCAGGATCTGGGCGATGAGTTCGTTCAGACGAATGGCCAGGTCTACCGGGTCGAGTTCGCAAGACGCCTAGGCCTCGTCGCATAGGTCACCGCCATGGGAAGGCTCCCTGGAAAAGGTCGAACTCCGGGCCGCTGTCGAGAAGATAGACCGAAATGACGTCAAAGCGGACGGGGATCCGGCGGCGCTTTTCTGCGGGGAAGGCGCGGAGGTAAGCGTGCGCCAGGCTCCGCAACGTCCGCTGCTTGTCCCCGTCGACGGCGGACTCGGCCGGGGCGAGGTCGCGGGCGGTGCGGGTCTTGACCTCGATAAAGCAGAGCCAGGGCTGGAGGTCGTGAACATCCTGCCAGGCGATCAGATCGAGGTCGCCGCGGACCTTGGCGCTGGTCCAGCGCTGCGCGACGATGGTGTAGCCGAGACGGCGAAGATGAAAGAGCGCGGCGCGCTCGCCCCGGAGGCCGGTCGCCAGATGCGATGCTCGCACCCGACCGAACCGGGTGCCGAGTGCCATGACACGCTCGAGGGCGCTCTCCTGCAGGTCAAGCCAAGGGGTGGAAAGGCGAGAGACGATCATCGGTGAGGACCCATGCAACAGGATTCTACTCGCGCGCGGGCAGAGCCTATCGCATGGTGTCTGGTGGACGGCAGACCACCTCTTCGAGGTCCGCGTCCATGTAGCGGCCGATCGGAGTCTGTGTGCTTGGGTCTGCCTTAAGCTCTTGGCGTATCCATTCCCAACTACTGCCGGCGGTCAACAGGAGGTGCGGCTGACCGTTGCAGAACGAGGCGAAGGGAGCGACTCGCAACGAGGAGATGCGACTGATGAAGCCGGCCGTGATGCTGAACGTGTCCATGTGGTTAAGCCGCACTTCCTGATCGAAGCCGTATAGCAGACGAAGTCTACGGCGGATGTCGTCGTTTCGCAAGTAGTAGCTGCTGCGATAGAAGATGTCTGAGTTCTGCACGTAGATGGGGGCGTCCGGGTCCGACGCGAGCCGGGCCGCAACTACGGGGCTGGGTACAAGGGCCGCTTCTTCCATCTTCTTTCCGGTGTAATTCTCGTGGCCTTGGTAGACACTAAAGACTACGATGTACGTCAGCAGGACAGCTTGCGCCACATACGCCCACGGCGGCGGCCGCAGCCATGTCTGCGCGGCGAGCACCATCAGGAGGCCCACCCCGAGGACGCCTTCGACGACGTAGCGCGGCTGAAAGGTATGCGTGACGAAGACGCCAAGCGCGGTTCCGGTCGCTGGGATGAGAGCGAGAACGATCAACGCAACCAGTTCGCCGGGCAGCATGACCCTGGTCCTGACCAGCCGAACTGCAATGGTCCAGACGGCGAGCGGCAGGAGAACGATTAGAGCGAGAGTGGCGATCCTGTGGGTTTGAATGCCTCCTCGATCCAGGAGCAGAACCACATAGTAGTGCGGAATAGAGCGCAGCAGCACCGGATTGGTGGTCCAGTAATGCGTTTGATAGACCAGTATCGCCTTGCGAAAAGGAAGAATTGCCGCGACCGAGAGATAGCCGAAAGCAATGGCGCAGAGGACGCCCCGGTCGATGCGGCGGCGCTGGGCGATGCGGGCCAATTCGGCGGCTGTAAGCGGCAAAAGAACCAGGATGCCGAAGTAATGTGCATTGACGGCCATGGCGAGAGCTATCGCCAGCATACCCAGGTTGATCGGTCGCTTTTCCATGGATCGAGCCAGCGACTGCCAGCAAAGTAAAGCCAGAGCCGCAAGGCCGAGCAGCAGCCCATACGGTCTGCCTGTGAGCGACAGCCCGAACGCGGGTGTTGCCAACGGGAAGAGCGCTCCCACGACCGCAACTTGCCGCGGTACGATTCTGCGCAGAAAAAGGTAGAGACAAGGCACCATCGTTATAAAGCCGAGGATGGAAGGGAGACGTTCCGCGAGGGCGTTTCTGCCCAGCACCGACATTGCCGAGTGGGCCAGAAGATGGTAACCGAGCGGATCGAGAGAGATGGGCGTGCTGAGCTGAACGCGTACGACGTCGAGGGCGGTTTTTTGCGAGTCGGTATGGAAGCTCAGGAACTCATCGTGGTCCAGTATCCGGAAGAGATCGCGCACGATGGACATCGACGCGGTAAGCACGATGAGAGCGATGATGATCGCAGCGTCCCGTCGCGGGCTGCTGGAAGGGTGGTTGGAGCCGTCCGTTGTGGCTACCTGCTCCACGGTGGAGGATCTCGTCGTCATGGGACGGACTTCGGAAAGAGGCTGGACAGTAGTGGGAGGTTGACGATGGAAAGCAAAATCAGCAGAACAACGCATATCAGGAACGGAACCATCAGGCGCGGTTCCTTATAAAGCTTTTCCGGATTCTGCACCGCACTTTCGTGCTGGAACGAGAGGCTGAAGTAGACCATCATCAGCCAGGCGATGACCGGGAACGAAAGGACGAGCTCGATCCGGTAACGCATCAGAAACGCTCCAAAGAAGAGCATGGCGGAGGCCGCGTAGAAGAGTGCAGAGTTAAGCAGCGACTCTTCCGTATACCGTGCAAACGATCGTCTGTAGGAAGCAGCAACAGCGGGATCGTTGATCTGACGATACTCGCTGAATCGTTTGAGGCCCATGAAGTAGGCGCCCAGCATCCAGTAGGAGATGAGCAGCGAGACCGGCGGCAACAATGCCGGCGCAACGATGTACCAGCCCAGACAGAATCGGAGGGGGTTGTTGACCGATTCACTCAGGACATCGAGGTAAGGGATGTCTTTGCTGCGCAGCGGCGGGATGTTGTAAACGCACCCCATCGTCCACAGCACGGCCGCTGAAAGGAGAAAGCCATTGCTGATAAAGTGCGCGAGCACAAGCCCCACGAGCATCATCAGGAGCCATTGGACATATCCCCAGCCGGTATGCACAACGCCGCGGGCGGCTGGACGGTTCTTCTTGGTGGGGTGCAGGCGGTCGAACGGGGCGTCGAGTATCTCGTTGACGACATAGTTGCTGCAAGCGATCAGCGTCGAAGCGATGAGCCCGACGATGATTCTTATCCAAAGAGCGGCGCTGAGATGGACACCCGAGAGTGAGAACGCAACGACGATTCCCGGCAGGATGAAGACCTGCTTGACGCTGTGGTCCAAACGCGCGATCTGGAGGTGCGCCCGAAGACGCTCTCCCAGCGTAAAGTGCCCCGCGGCGTTTGTCCGGATGCTGTCCTGCTGAGTTGACAAGGTTATCCTGACATCCTGCAAAATCTTGCGTGTTCTAGGCTCTTGAGTAAAGTATGACCGAGCTTTCCGGCAACCGCAACCTTCGATTGTCAATATTCGAAGGCACGGTATCGGGGTAACCGCTCCGGGGTAACGATCACCTCCGCATTGCTTCCCGCCTTCAGGCCTGCGATACTTAGGAGTGCCTGCACCGCACAAACTTCCAATTCAACTGATGAGGTCGCGGACATGTCTGCAAAGTACATCTTTGTAACGGGCGGCGTTGTGTCTTCGTTGGGCAAGGGCCTGGCGGCGGCTTCGGTCGGTTGCCTGCTGGAGGCGCGCGGCGTGCGGGTGAACCTGATGAAGTTCGATCCGTACCTGAATGTCGATCCCGGGACAATGTCGCCCTTTCAGCACGGGGAAGTCTTTGTGACCGATGACGGCGCGGAGACCGACCTTGATCTGGGTCATTATGAACGCTTTACCCATGCGCGGTTGACACGGGACAACAACCTGACGACGGGCCGGATTTACGAGCAGATCATCACCAAGGAACGTCGCGGCGATTACCTGGGTAAGACGGTGCAGGTGATCCCGCACGTGACCAACGAGATCAAGAACGCCATGCGCAAGGTGGCGGCGGACTGCGAGGTGCTGATCGTCGAGATCGGCGGGACCGTGGGCGACATTGAGTCGCTGCCGTTTTTAGAGGCGATTCGCCAGATGCGGCAGGAGTTGGGGCGGGAGAACACCTGCTTTGTCCACATGACGCTGGTGCCGTGGATCGCGGCGGCGCAGGAGTTGAAGACCAAGCCGACGCAGCACTCGGTGAAGGAGATGCTGTCGATCGGCATCCAGCCGGACATCCTTCTGTGCCGCGCGGACCGGGTTGTGCCGCGCGAGATGCGGTCGAAGATCGCGGCGTTCTGCAATGTGGAGGAGAAGGCTGTGATCGTGGCGCGGGACGTGCCGTCGATTTACGAGGTGCCGCTGAACTTTGCTGAACAGGGGGTGGATGCGCTGGCGCTGAAGTACCTCCGGCTGGAAACGAAGGACGCCGATCTTAGCAAGTGGCGCGACTTGGTGCATAGGGCGCACCATCCAAAGGATGAGGTGTCGATCGGCATCGTGGGCAAGTATGTGGAATACGAGGACAGCTATAAGTCGTTGAAGGAGGCGCTGGTGCATGGCGCGCTGGCACACAACCTGAAGCTGCAGGTGACGTGGATCGAGGCGGAAGGCCTAGAGATGGAGAACTACACGGAGCAGCTTGGGGGCTTCGACGGCATCCTGGTACCGGGTGGTTTCGGCAAGCGCGGGATTGAAGGGATGCTGAACGCTATTCGCTACGCGCGGGAAAATCAAGTGCCTTACTTCGGTATCTGTCTGGGAATGCAGACCGCCTGCATCGAGTATGCGCGCAACGTGTGCGGGCTTAAAGATGCGAACTCGGGAGAGTTCGATCCCGCCACGTCGCACCGCATCATCTACAAACTGCGCGAGTTGACGGGCGTCGAAGAGATGGGCGGCACGATGCGCCTGGGCGCATGGGCCTGCACGCTCGAGCCGGAGTCGCTGGCGGCACAGGCGTATGGGACGAACGAGATCAGTGAGCGACACCGTCACCGCTATGAGTTCAATCGCGAGTACGAGGCCGTGCTCACGGGTGGCGGGCTGCGGCTGACCGGGACCACGCCGGACGCGACGTATGTCGAGATCATCGAGATTCCGGGGCATCCGTTTTTTCTGGGTTGCCAGTTTCATCCCGAGTTCAAGTCGAAGCCGCTCGAGCCGCACCCGCTGTTCCGGGAGTTTGTGGCGGCGAGTTCCCGGAACCGTAGAGCCTCCGCGGAATCGCAGGCTTCTGTGGGAATGCCGCAAAGTACAGGTTTGCCCGGAGCATAGCGGAGATAGCGGAACCTCCCAACGAAATCTCTTAACCGACTACGTTAGAGCGTTAATAATCCTCTCAGGGGGATATACAGATGAACAATCAAACGATCTGCCTGTGGTGTGACGCGGGTGTTCCTGCTCTCCAAGTTTGTACCGAATGTGCCGTATCTATGTGCGAGGCCCATACCTATGACAACTACGGAAAAGAGTGTCGGTCGTAATTGTGACTGCCCACCGAGTTACTTTGCGTGCCCGACTTCCCCTTGAATCTATGGCTAGGAGGCTCTAAGCAGGACAGAGCTTTTGGCCTTTGCGGCGAGTGCCTTATCGAAGGTGACCAGTCGTAAACCGGCGGCTTGCGCGAAGGCGGCAAGGTAGCCGTCAGCCCAGAGTTTAGGAGAGATCGTTGACACATCCGTGTAACGCCGGAACGCGGCTTCAAGGCCGATCTGCTCTTCCGCTAGTTCCATGCGCCAAGCCTGAACAAAGAGGCTGTAGGCGGACCAGGCCTGCCTCAACGTAAGCGCCTCAGAACCCATCGCCGATATGTTGGTCAGCAGTCAAAGCAGACCAAGCTGAGTAAACGGCAAAGAAGAAGCGATCGCCAGGTTGTAACGATCGGGCACATCGAAGGGCCGGTACATCGTGCGGATGGATGTCGTGCGCCATCGCAAGCAGTATGTTGACGTCAGGGAAAAGGAATGTACTCGTACACGCCCTCCGGCCCCAGCTTTAAGGAACCCGGATTTTTCGAAGGAATTACCGGAAACCTCTTTGATTTTTGAGGCGGTGGGGCAAGCTCAGACCGCAAGGTCTGCGTAACGCCTCGAAGAATTAATTGCTTCACTGATGTCCCTTGCTGCGCCGCGCGCGCCTTCAACTCGCGATAGAGGTCATCCGGGATGTCGACAGTCGTACGCATAGGCACAGCTTACCATATTTATGGTAGGGGCTCATCAGCCGGTGTTCCGC
>CAXTWP010000057.1:12299-12921 GCA_964247945.1 uncultured Acidobacteriaceae bacterium
GCCGGCTGGTAGAGCGGCTTGGTCCCCGCCTGGGCGGCCGCCGCGAGGGCGAGACCGGCGGCAAGGAGAACGGGGGCAAGTCGCATGCGAGAGTAGTGTACGACGTGAGGTGCGCGATCTCCCGGTGCGATTGCCGCACGCGATCAGCCCGTGTTGCGCAGGCCGGCGCTGATGCCGTTGATGGTGGCGGTGATGGCGCGGTCGAGCTGCTGGATCAGAGTGGCGGTGTCTTCGCCGCTGGCCTGGGCGGCGCGTTTGCGGCGAATTAGCTCGACCTGGATGAGCGACAGCGGGTCGACGTAGGGGTTGCGCAGGCGGATGGATTGTTCGAGAACGGGATTGTCGGCGAGCAGCGCCTGCTGGCCGGTGATGGCAAGGACCATCTTCAGGGTCAGGTTGAACTCGGCTTCGAGCCTGGAAAAGACGCGCTCGCGGAGTGCTTCGTCTTCGACCAGCGAAGCGTAAAGGCGGGCGATGCCGAAGTCGGCCTTGGCGAGCGCCATCTCGACATTGCGGAGGATGTCGATGAAGAGTGGGAAGTTGCGCGCCATGCTTTGAAGCTGCTCCAGGCCATCTGGGGTGCTGTCGATGAACTGCGCGATCGCGTGGCCGACGCCGAAGT
>CAXTWP010000058.1:0-12867 GCA_964247945.1 uncultured Acidobacteriaceae bacterium
CGGTATCCCGATCCATGCGCCCAATGCGCGCGTTGGGAAAGATCTCGTGGAGGCGCTCTTCGCCCTGCTGAGAGCCGGCACCGAGATAGTAGAGGTGCTCGCTCTGGCATTTGGGGCAGAGCTTGGGGACGGCGCGGCGGAAGCCGCAGTAGTGGCATTCGAGGCGTTCGCCGGGGTGGGCGTGGAGATCGGTGCGCTCAGAGGGCTTGTGGAAGGTGAGGGAGATGGCGCAGTTCTCGCACTCGATCTTCTCGCCGCAGGATCGGCACATCACGACAAACGAGTAACCGCGGCGGTTGAGCAGGATGATGGCCTGCTCGCCGCGATCGAGCGTGGCCTGGGTTTCGGCGACGAGCTGACGGCAGAAGAGCTGCTCCTGCCCGGTGGTGCGAAACTCCTCCCGCATGTCGACCAACTCGACGGCGGGCAAGGGCCGGTTGGCCACGCGTGAGAGCATCTCGACGCGACGATAGCGGCCCTTTTCAGAGTTGGACCAGCTTTCAAGTGACGGGGTGGCGGAGCCGAGCACGACGGTGGCGGCGTTGAACTTGGCGCGCATCACGGCCACGTCACGGCCGTGGTAGCGCGGAGTCTCTTCCTGCTTGTAGGAGCTGTCGTGCTCCTCGTCGACAATGATGAGGCCGAGGCTGGTGAGCGGGGCGAAGACGGCGGAGCGCGTGCCGACGACGACGCGGGCCTCGCCGCGGCGGATGCGATGCCACGCTCGTCGGGGGTCAGCTGCGAGTGAAGCAGGGCAACTTCGGCTCCGAAGGCGGCGACGAGCTGGCCGGTCATCGCCGGGGTGAGGCCGATCTCTGGCACCAAGAGCAGGGCCGATCTGCCTCCGTCGAGCGCGCGTTGCATGGCGGCGAAGTAGACCGTGGTCTTGCCGGAGCCGGTGACGCCATAGAGCAGGAGAGACTGAAAACCGCCCTTGGTCATGGCGGCGGCCACGGTCGAGAGAGCTTCCATCTGGGCTTCATTGAGGGCGTGTTCGTGGGCGTGCTTCTTGCCCCGCGAGTTGCCGACCCCGCCCATGTGGAAGGCCTCGGCGGCATCCTCCAGGATAACGAGACCGCGCTTGACGAGCGTTCCCAGGGTCGACGGCGGGATGCGCAGCGCGCGGAGGTCGCCCACGCGCAGGCGGCCGCCGCAAGCGGCGAGTTCCGCCAGAATAGCCGTCTGGTTGTCGTTCAGCTTAGGCAGCCGGGCGTCAGGAACGAGCACGGCTATACGCTCGGTGCGTCGAGCATCGCGCTCTTCCGCCAAGGCCTCGCGAACGAGCCAGCGCTTGCGGACCATGCCGTCAAGCAGGGCCTTGTTGGCCCGCGTGGCCGAGCGCAGGGCCGAGGCCTTCGCCCCCTCGCCCGATTCCAGGTAGTTGAGCACGGCGTACTCGCGGTCCTGCTGCTCCGGCGTCAGACGCGACCGGCGCGAGGAGCCTTTCTCGGCACCCTCGTAGAGGACCTTTCGGCCTTGGTCGGCGATGCGGTAGGCGAACTGCCGCTTCACCTCGGCGGCGAGCGGCAGCATCCCGCGCAGCACCTCGCCCAGCGGGGCCACGTAATACTGGGCGATCCACCCGGCCAAACGCATCAGCTCTCCCGGCAGCATCGCCGACTCGTCCAGCACCTGCTGGATAGGCTTGGCAGCGATGCCGTCGGGCGGCGGATCGTCGTGGACGCGGAGGACGACGCCCATCAGGGCCTGGCCGCTGAACGGGACGAGCACGCGCGCGCCAGGCACCGGGACCACGCCGTTTACCGCGTAGGTGAAGGCCTGGTCGAGCGGGATGGGCAGAGCAACGTCGCAGAAGCGGGGCACAAAGACAGGGTATAGGGAAGAGGGAAGAGGGAGTAGCGAGCGCTGCTTTACGTCGCTCCGGTATTCTGAGGGGGTTTAAGGAGCTTTACGTGAAGACCTTCCTACTCTTGCTGCTGTTTGCTTCTTTGCCGTGCTTTGCGCAGATGCCGGCGGTGAGCGATGAGCCGATTACACCGCCCACCATCGTGTATCCGGCGGAGGCGAAGCAGCGGCGGGTGCAAGGAACGGTGGAGCTTGAGGTGCGGGTGTCGGAGACGGGCCGCGTCACCGCCGTCAAAGCGCTCTCCGGGCCGGAGGAGCTGCGACAGGCGGCGGTCGATGCGTACTCGCTGGCGAGCTACCGGCCCATGGTGCGCGCGGGCAAGCCAATCCCGGCGGTGATTACGACGAAGGTGGAGTTTTCGTTGCACGAGGCTCCGCCCTCGGCGGATGAACTGGTGGCCAAGGAGTTCGAGCCAGTGCACACGCGGTGCGAGGAACTGGCGCGGGCGAAGGACGCCGGCGCGCTTGCGGTCTGCCAACAGGCGCTGAGCATCGCCGGGCGGTTTACGCCGAAGGGGTACATGGTCGCTCACGCGGTGGCCTACAACGATGTGGCAATGGCGCTGCTGGCCGAGGGCAAGACGAAGGAAGCGGCGGCGATCGGCGACGAAGCGGTGCTGCGGATCGCGGACGCTTATCCCGGCTCGCTCGCGGCGGCCAACGCCTACATCACACGGGCGGAGACACGGTCGCGCGCGAAGGACACCAAGGGCGGCATCGCCGACTGCGCCGAGGCGGAACGGATTCTGCGCGGGCTGATCGACCAGGCGAGTGCGCCGTACCTCGCGCAGGACATGAAAGCGCAGTTGAAGGGTGTGCTGCGGCTTCACGCGGTAGTGCTGCGACAGAACGGTCAGGGCGGCAAGGCCAGGGCGCTCGAAGATCAGGCGGATCGAATGTAGCTGCTCAAACCGGGCGCTTCGGCGGTTCGAGGCCGAGTTCGGCCATGACGCGCTGCAGGTCCTTCCAGGCTTCGCCTTTCTGACGCGGGTCGCGCAGCAGAAACGCCGGGTGGTAGGTGACGGCGAGCTTCGCGCCGCGGCAGCTGTGCCATTGGCCGCGCAGGGTCGCAAGCGACTGCTTGACGCCGAGCAAATACAGGGCGGCGGTCGCGCCAAGGGCGACGATGACCTCCGGGTGGACGATGTCGATCTGGCGGACCAGGAACTGGGTGCAGGTGTTGGCTTCGGCGGGCTCGGGGACGCGATTGGCAGGCGGACGGCACTTGACGATGTTGGCGACGTACACCTGCTCGCGGCGCAGGCCCATGGCCTGGATCATGTTGTTGAGCAGCTGGCCGGCCTTGCCGACGAAGGGCTCGCCGGTGATGTCCTCGTCCGCGCCCGGGCCTTCGCCGACGAACATCAGGCGAGCACCGGGATTGCCGTTGCCAAAGACGATCTTGCGGCGGCCGGCGTAGGCGAGCGGGCAGCGGGTACAGTCGCCGATGTCGCCCTGGACGGCTGCGAGTGCGGCGGCGCGTTCGGATGCGGGAATGAGCGACGCGGGCAGCGCGGCCAGGTCGTTAAAGCTGATGGGTTTGGGCATGTCGTAGACGGCAGGCGGCAGCACCGGTGCGAAGGTCGCAGGGGTGACGGCAAGGCGTTGGCCGGCGGCAAAAGCAGGAAGCTGGACGCGCACCGGGATGACAGGTTGGATGACAGGCTGCGGCTCAAGCAGATGCGCCAATCCGGCTTCTCCCGGAGCTTCTGCGTAGACGCAATCGCCGCGCCGGTATAGATCGTGGATGCCGAGGTCGCGAAGGTACTCGACGTAGGAGCGCAGCAGGTCGTGACTTGCTTCCATAGCCTATCGTAAACGCACCGCCGCAACGCCCCTCGATTAGAGGCGGATGTCGAGGACTGGCGCGACGATCTTGTCGGGCAGGACGAACTTGACGTGACCCTCGCGGATCTCGTCCTGGGCGACGCGACAGGCTTTCATGGACTTTGAGGCACCGAGCGGAGGCGCTCCGGACTGCAACTGGCGCGCACGACGAGCGGCACCCTTGACCAAGCTGTATTTATTCTGAAAAGGACTCTCAGGCGTCATAAGTTTTCCTCGGTGAGACGAATGTACGCCATCCGCGAAGATTTTCCTAGTTTTTTTGCGCTGGAGCAAAACTGTCGAGCGCGGCCTTGAGGCGCGGAGAGGATGTCGCGGTGCGGCAGCTGGAAGCTACCGACTCGACGCCATCGTGTAGACCGCGCTCGGTGAGGACAATAGCCCGGAGTTCGGCGACTGCCTGGTCAAGAACATCGTTGACAAGGGCGTAGCGGTAGTTCCAAATCTTAAGAAGCTCCTGCCGGGCCTGGGAGAGGCGGCGCTCGATGACGATCTCCGAGGTCATGTTCTCGGCCTCGCTGCGGTTGCGCAGCCGCATCTCCAGCACCTGCGGGCTGGGCGGCAAGATAAAGATCGATATGGCGGCGGGAAGACGGCGCATCACCTGCACGGCACCCTGGACATCGATATCAAGCAGCAGGTCCTTGCCTTCGGCTCGGGCGTGGTTGAGAGCGTTGAGGGCGGTGCCATAGTAGTTGCCGAAGACCTCGGCCCACTCCAGGAACTCGTCCGCGGCGATCATCCGCTCGAACTTTCCGCGTTCGACGAAGTGGTACTCGCGGCCGTTGATCTCGGAGCCGCGCGGCGGCCGCGTGGTGTAGGAGACAGAGAAATCGAGGCCCTCGACCAGGCTGCGGAGCTGGGTGACAAGGGTGGACTTCCCTGAGCCCGAGGGCGCGGAGATGATGAAGAGGATGCCTGCCATCGCGTTCCCCTGCAGTGTACCTTGCGGGCTGCTGTTCTCCGCCGCGGGTGGTTCGGCCGTTTCGATTCCAAGCAGCGATGTTTCGTTTTGGGTTACCGATTCTCCATACACCGATGGGTGCTTACTCCGGGCAAAGGCAAGGCCCGACGAGGGGCCGGTCCTTGCCCTTTGCTGTTTGGCTGAGTTGTAGCGCAGGTGTCAAGGAATATGGTCCGAAACACGGCAAACCGCAGAGTCCCTTCGGGAGAACAACCAGGAAGGGCGAGGGGGCAGCAACTGCGGAGCGGTCGTTTGCTGCCGCAAACGATTCACCCGCCCTTCACAACGGCGCGAAGAATGGGCCAGCCGAGTGGAGCATCAACCAAGACGGCTGCTAGTTGGTCAAAGGTTCGCGGCTGGTGGCACTGGGGATGGCGTCCTCGGGCTTGCGGCGCAGGATACCGGCGGTGACCAGAGCCATGACGATGCCGACGGGAAGCGGTTCGAGCAGGGTCATGGACATTCGGTAGAGCGGGTTGGCGTACATGGTTTCGAAGTGGTGCGCCTCCGTGACCTTGGCGTCCAGAGCCACACCCTGAAGGCCGGAGCTCTGTGCCCGTTCCACCATGCCGGCGGCGTAGTCGCGCGCGAAGTTCTTTTCGATTGTGGCGGTCAGCGCCTCCCACATGAGCACATAGCAGGCGCAGCTGATCAGCATCATCAGCGCACCGGCGGCGAAGGCGCGGCCGAAGCTGATGGAGCCGTCCCGCTCGGTGTCACGGTAGTGCTTGACTCCAGTGAAGACAATCAGAAAGCTGAGCACCATGATGGTGTAGCCGACCGCCATGGCATAGCTCGCGTGAATGCGGTGCTCGAGCGGCACCGTCACTCCCATGGAAACTGCCAGAGCAAAACCGCTCAGCAGACCGTACTTCCAGACATTCTTCTTCATACCTTCTCTCCTGTGCGCGAACGCTTCGGGAGCGCCGCGGTGTCCTCACTCTGCGGTATGGCCTGGTCGCAGGGCGTCATCCTTTCGCATGATTTTGGCGGAAACTACTGAAAACCATGCGAAAGGAGGACTGATGTTACGGAAGCAGGCCGAGTTCCTTGCCGCGCTGGACCGCCTCCGTGCGGCGGCGCGCGCCGAGTTTGTCGAAGGCGCGGCTGCAGTGCGTCTTGACGGTGTTTTCGCTCACAAAGAGGGCTTCGCCGATCTCGCGGTTGCTGAGGCCGTGGGCGACGAGCGCGAGAATCTCGAGCTCGCGGCGGGTGATGCCGAGGCGCTGCCGGGCGGCGTCGTCGGCTTCGAGTTTGGGCGCGGGTGCGGCTGGGACAGGGATTTCGACGATGCGGTCCACGACGCGATCCACGACACGATCCACGACGCGGGGACTGGGGGTAAAGAGCCGGGTGCCGAGCCAGATGCCGGCACCGGCAAAGAGGACGGCGATCAGAACGCCGTAGATGGCGAACGAGTGCTCCAGGATAAGGAAGTGGAACTCGGTCCACTGGAGCAGCGTCACGAGGACGCCGCCGACCAGCCCGAAGATCAACACCTGTTTGCGCATCCCGCCTTGTGCCATGGTGGTTGTTGTCCATGGTATCGCGTGGCTGTTCGTTCAGGGACATTGTTGGGCGGCCGCGGCGTTGGCCATGCGACAGCAGGCCGGAACGGCAAGAGCAGATTCCCTCCGGGAACGACAGAAGAGAGCAAACCGCCCAACCTCCGGGCGCAAAAGGATGGGCGGTTTGGGGGAGCTATTTGGTTTCGAGGTGGTCGGCGAACTGGCGCAGGAGCGAGGGGAGGCCGGGAGCCAGGTTGGCGTGGTCGAGGGGGGCGAAGAGACGGTCGGCGTAGGCGGCGACCTCATCGGGGTGAACGGTGTTGACGCCGGTGTTGGCGTCAAGGGTGGAGGTGGGCAGCGGGAGCAGCGGAGCATATTGCTGCAGCACCTGGACACGGGCGATCTGGGTGCCTCCGGCGGGGCCTCCGGCGAGTCTAGGGATGGGG
Organism: uncultured Acidobacteriaceae bacterium; assembly: GCA_964247945.1. Lineage (GTDB taxonomy): Bacteria > Acidobacteriota > Terriglobia > Terriglobales > Acidobacteriaceae > Edaphobacter. Next base: position 6,630 of record CAXTWP010000058.1, read on the forward strand.
TTCGGCGGGTCGACGACCGACCAGGTGACGCCATTGGTGGCTACGTCATCGGCCTTGCTGTACATGCGCTGGACGGCCCAGGTGTTTGCGCCGACGGTGATGCCGGCGGTCTGGCCGTTGCAGATGTCGCCGTTTTCGTCCGAGACCGGGCCGTACCAGCCGGTGCGGAACTTGGGATCGGTGACCATCTCGCTGAACTCGTGGCTGGTGACCTGGGTGATGCGCTGCTCCTGCGGTTGGTGGGTGGTGAGGGAGCATCCGCCGGGGCAGGTGTTGTTGAGGCAAGCGTCGGAGAGGGCGGGCATGACGGCGTAGTAGAACTCGTGGCCGGCGGCAGTGGCGAAGTCGTAGTGGTAGCCGAAGGCGTTGTCGCCGGAGGGCTCGCACATGGAGATGCCAAGGCCGGCATCGCGGACGGCGATGGTCTCATCGAGCCAGATGACGAGGCAGATGTTGTTGTTGGTGGCGGGCGGCTCGGGGATAGCGCCGGAGTTGATGCACGATTGGATGATGGAGTGGATGTTGGCTTCGCTGATGGTGGACGGGACGTTGGAGACGAAGGTGGACTTGACGTAGGAGCCGGCAACGCCCGCGCCGCCGCCGACGCCATACTGGCTGAGGATGTTCATGTACTTGCTGGTGAGCAGGTCCTTGATGAACTGGGCAAGGTAGGTGGCGCGCGCCTGATGGGCGGCGTCGGACCACTGTGGCCCCCAGAAAGCGCCGTAGACCTGTGGGCAACTGAGGACCGGGCCGCCGTTGTATTTGAAGTCGGGAGCGTGCTGGCCGGAGGCGGGACCGGATGCGGGTCCGGCGAGGGGAACGCCTTTCGGAGAGACACCGCCAATCTTTCGGGTGGAGGTTTGAGAAGGGCGGGTGTCGTCGAGAATGATGGGCGCTTCTGTGTTGGAGATGTTGGGCATGGAAAGCTCCTTCTTGCACTGGGTGGAGGCGCGTGAGTGTGCGTTCGCCGCATGACGACGAACATAAAAGCCAGATTTCAGGGAGGCCGAAGGCTCCGGGCACCGGAATGGCGCGGGAGTCTGCTTCAGCGCGCAGGATGGGTGCGCAGCGAAGTCAAGGAACTATCCCACTCGCGCATGGAACACACAAGTTAAATCTTTGAAGTTGTGGAGAGGGCCGGTTTCCGGAGCGGACGGGGTTGTGCTCGCCGGGTGCTAAAACAAGAAGACGAAAGCAACGGCAACGGCAAGGACAAGAGCGTCGTTGCTGCCGCAAACGATCACCCACCCTTCGCAAAAGAGCAAAGGATAGGCACCGACGCTGTATCAAGGGCTAGACGAAGCCGAGGTTGGAGGTGGTGAAGCTGCCGATGTTGGGAAAGATCGACGGAAGCTGGGCTGGGGTGACACCGAACCACTGGGCGAGCGTGGCGGCGTACTGCATGGTGCCGGTGGTGGGCACCCAGCGGCCGTTGGAGCCGGAGTCGTCAGGGCCGTTGAGGGCGAGGGTAGGGAAGGTGCCGTACATCTGGCCGCCCTTGACCGCCCCGCCGAGGACGATGTGGTGTGAGCCCCAAGCGTGGTCGGAGCCGGTGTTGGAGTTGGGCTGGAAGGTGCGGCTGAAGTCGGACATGGTGAAGGAGGTGACGTTGTTCTGGACGCCGAGCTCCTGGGTGGCCTGGTAGAAGGCGGCGAGGGCGGGGCTGATTCCGGCGAGCAGCGCGTTCTGGAGAGCGAGCTGGTTGGAGTGGGTGTCGAAGTTGCCGATGCCGGCGAAGAAGATCTGGCGTTTGACACCGAGTGCGGCGCGGACCTGGATGATCTGAGCGATCTGCTTGAGCTGGGCGGCGAGGCCGTTGTTAGCGGGAAAGACGGTCTGGAGCGGGGCGACGGACTGGGTGGCGGCGGTAAGGGTTTTGGCGTAGGAGTAGGCGTTGGAGGTGATGGTATCGTCAGCCTGGACGAGGGTGAGGCCGGAGTTGAAGCTGAGCAGGGCTTGGGCGGTGGCGAGCTGCGCGCCGCACTCGGTAGTGCCCTCACTGCAGTTTGCGCCGCCGAGGTTGCCGGGGCTGACGGAGACGGGAGTGCTGGCCGCGCCGTTGCAGAAGAGGGTGTCGCCGGCGACGGAGGTGATCATGGGGATATTGGCGTTGGGGTTGTAGGTGCTGTTGAGGGTAGCGGCAATGCGGCCTGCCCAGCCGGTGGCGGTGGCTCCGCTTTGCGCGGCGTTCTGCCACTCGAGCTGCTGGTCCGGGTGGGAGAAGAGATTGGAGGGGAGTCCCTGGTTAGCGAGGAACTGGGTGCGGGTGGTGGGTTCGACGAGGGTGCCGACGTTGGCGACGATGGCGGCGTGATTGCTGTTGAAGAGGGTGGCGATGTCGGGGAGGTTGGGGTTGAGGGCGAAGTTGGTGGCCTGGCCGCCGAGCTGGAGCAGCTGGTTCTGAGCGATTGCGAGGGGCCCGCGAACCTTGGCGTAGTTGCTGTAGCCGGCGGTGTCGTACTGGATGAGGGTGTTGTTGGCGTCGTTGCCGCCGTAGAGGAAGATGCAGACCAGGGCTTTGTAGTCGGTGGCCCCGGTCTGGGCCATACCGTTGAGCAGGCCGAAGGGCCGCAGGCCGAGGGCGCTGCCGCCGGCGGCGAGAGATGCACAACGGATGAAGCTCCTGCGATTGACGGCCATGGTGTTGCTCCTTGGGTACGGTGTTAGGTGAGAAGCGGATTCCCCGCGGGAACGACAAATAAGAAAGGCAAGTGCAAGAGCGAGAGGGCTAGTGCTCGATTTTATAGAGCGAGGAGGTGATGACGAGGTAGGTGGCGACGCGGACGCGCTCGGCCGGATCGGCGAGGGTGGCGACATGGTTGACGATGGTCGAGCGCATGGAGGCGGGCATCTGGCCGTGGAGGAAGATGGTGCCGAGAGCGTCGACGAGGTTGCCGCTGTCGGTGAGGGCGTTGCCTGTCTTGGAGGCCATGATGCCGAGGGCGCTGGTCTTGCTGAGGTCAACGGTGAAGCCGCTGATGCCGTTGAAGACGAGCGAGTTGGCTAGCGAGAGCCGGAGAACGGCGCTGGCGGTGTTTTCGCCGCCGAACTCGGGCGCGTCGCTGGAGGTGCCGGGGATGACGTACTCGGGCGGGAAGAAGTTGAAGACGCTGGGCGAGGCGTAGGGGCGTTCGCCGAGGGGAGCGGTGTAGTTGCCGAGGCTGTTGTAGGACGCGTTGGCGACAACATCGTTGCCGGCGACGGCGTCGTTGTTGGTGTAGCCGAGGCCGCGCAGGACGTCGGTCATGTAGAGCATGGGTTCGCGAAGGTGGCCGCCGTCGAAGCTGGGGCTGGTGTCGCCGGCGCGGGCGTCGGCATCGTTGAGGATGGCGGCGATGACGGCCTTCATGTCGCCGCGCTTGTCGCCTCCGGCGGGCCCGTTGTCGGCGAAGACGGCGGCGACGCGGGCGACGTAGGCGGAGCTGGGCTGGCTGGCGACGAGGTGCTGGATAAGCTGACGGCAAACAAAGGGGCCGACGTTGGGATGGTTGAAGATGTTGGTGAGGGCGCCGGTAAGGTCCTCGACGGCAGTCTGGCCGCCGGGAAGAGTGGTGCCATTGAGCAGGGTCTTGGCGGCAACATCGTGGGCGCTGTCGATGCCGACCATGGGGGCACCATAGTTGGCGGGGTTAGGGAACTTGGAGGCGACGCCGGTGGCGGGGGCATAGGTCCAGCCGGTGTACGCGCGGGCAAAGGCTTGGACCTGCGCCTCGGTGTAGGTGGGGATCGGGTTGCCGCCGCCGTCGAGTTGCGGAGTGCCATCAGGGTTGAGCTGGTAGAGTCCGATGGTAAAGAGCTGCATCAGTTCGCGGCCGAAGTTCTCGTTGGCGATCTGCGGGACGCCGTTGACCGTGCCGGGCTTGTAGCTGTTGAGCATGTTGAGGTAGTTGCCCATGGCGGGGGTCAGGGTCACGTCGTGCATGATGGTGTAAAAGTCGGTGAAAGCATCCTTGGAGAGGGTGTTATGGAAGGACGGGATCTCCCGCCCGTTGATGCCGTCGGTGGAGACGACGAAGATCTCACTCAACGCGAACGCGACACGCTGGCGCAGTTGGTCGGGGCCAGTCAGCACGGTCTGCCACCACTCGGACTGTTCGCAGGGGAGGACCGAGTTGGTGCAGACGGTGGGTGCGGGCGTGGCGATCTCAGGCAGCAGGGTGGGAGCGGTGTTGAACTGCTCGGCGAGGTAGCCGCCGAGACCGACGGTCTGGACGTGCTGAATGTCGGTGAGGGTGGGCCCGAAGGTGGCCTGATCCAGCAGGCGGGCGGCGGAGGCGACGGTAGTCTTGACGGTTTGAACGGTCGCGGTGAGCTGATTGGAGGTGGAGGTGCCTGGGTCAGGATTGATGACGTCGACCGCAGCGGTCGTGGTGCCGGTGGCAAGGGTGGCGGTGGCCTGAAGCTCGCTTGGGGAGATAAAGGTTGTGGTGAGCGAGGTACCGGCGACCTGGATGACGGATTCGGAGATGAAGCCGGTGCCCTGGACATCGACGGCGTAGGATGGACCGGTGCCGATGGCGGTGGCAGACGTGACGGCCGGTACGGGATTCAGCACCGCTTCGGCGAGGGTACCGGTGATGGTGGGTATTGCCTGGCTGGCGGCGGTGATGGTGACGGTGTTCGGGGAGGGAAGGGCTGCCGGTGGCGTGTAGAGGCCAATCGCGGAGATGGTCCCCGCTGTCGACGATCCTCCGGGGGTGCCGTTGACCTGCCAGGTGACGGCGGTATTGGCCGTGCCGGTGACGGTGGCAGTCAGCTGTACGGTCCCGCCGAGACGGACCTGAGCGGCACCGGTGACGGTGACGGTGATGGGCGGAGGCGGCGCGATGGGAACGGCTGTCTGAGTCTGCGACGTGCCTTGACTCACACCCGTGGAGCAGCCCGCCGCGAAGAGAAGCCAAAGAGCCGAGAGGGAGGTCGACAGCGCCGTTGCAAAGCGCGGAAGGGTAAAAAGGTCTATCGGACTCTTCGATTTCAGGCGCACGGGTATGTTTCGAGCAATCATGCCAGTCTCTCCATCGGCGGTTCTTCAGAGCTTGGATAAGCCAGTGGCGGGAATCATGGGAGCAGTTCCCGCTCTAAAGGTCACTGCTCATGTATAACCAGCGGGAGGCAATTTAGTTGCGGAAATATTCCGGAGGACGTGAATGTTTTGAAACCTTTAATCTCCTTGTCACGTCTAAGGCACGTTTGCATGATGGCCATAGACGTGCTTAGGCGGTCGCGACCTATCCTCGAAGAAATACCGTTGGTTCTACCGCTCCAGGTACCATGGAATGTTAATGACGATGATGCGCTGGTTGCCGCGCAGCAGCAAAAGCAGCTTCAGGAGCTGCGCGCGCTGGTTGTGGAGCAGGTTCTGCCACCAGACATGAACCACCATCTCCGGCACGAGTACAGCGATTTGCCGCTCCGGGTGTTCTTTTTCGAGCTTGAGGATGTGCTCGACCAGGGGCGAGATGACGAAGCGAAAGGGCGAGTCGAGCACGACGAAGTCCGGAACTTTGCGGCCGTACGCAGTAAGCGGGCCGGCAACATTGCGCCGCCACATGGCCTCGACGGAGGCGCGATCCTCGTCGGTACCGAGTACATGAACAGCCTCGACCTCTTCGCTCAGTTTGAGGGCGAAGCGGATGGCTTTCTCGGTAATGCGGGTCCATCCGCCCATGGGAACGACCACAAGCGGCGTGCTCAAGCTTTCGAGGTGAAGCGGGGCGCAGTCGGCGATCTCCGCCGTTACGCGGCGATAGTGCCGGCGGACAGCCAGCATCATGACGATGAGCACGATGATGAGCAGCGCGGTGACCCAAGCACCGTCGGCGAACTTCGCTACCAGCACCACGAGCACGGTGATACCGGTGGCCACTGCGCCCAGGCCGTTGACGAACATCCGCCAGCTCGCGCCCCTTCCGCCCTGCCGCTTCCAGTGCGCCACCATCCCAGCCTGGGAGAGCGTAAAGGCGAGGAACGCGCCGATGGCGAAGAGCGGGATGAGGCGGTCGGTGACGCCGCCGAAGACGATCAGCAGGATACCGGTCAGCACCACCAGCGCAGTGATGCCGTGGGAGTAGAGCAACCGCCGGCCGCGTAGCTTGAAGACGTGCGGGAGAAAGTCTTTCTCCGCGATGGCGCGGGTGAGCCGGGGAAAGTCGGCGTAGGCGGTGTTGGCCGAGAGCGCGAGCACAGCCAGGATGGACGCGATGGTGACGTAGTAGAACCAGCCGCGGCCCATGAC
>CAXTWP010000059.1:0-3480 GCA_964247945.1 uncultured Acidobacteriaceae bacterium
GTATTGGGACAGTATGCGGGATTGGCTGGTTTCTGTGTCGGGTTTGTCCTCGTTATCTTTCAATCTCTTCTAAAAAAAACATTTTTCCAAGACTCCCAAGTCCCGACGCATTTAAGCTGCTTCGGCTACTGATTACTTTTACTTTTTCGATGGGCGTCATCGGCATATGTGCGTGGGTTGCCATTGATTTAGTCCATACGCTGACCGTAAAGAATCGTACAGTTACTGGACACATAGAGAACAAACAGACCCGCGTTGCGGTTGAAGGAGCAGAGGTTTACCTAGGAGGAGTAAACGGAAGCATGACTCACTCGGAAAGTAAGACTGGCAACTTTACCGTTCCAGAGACAGCTCCGATTCCAGAAATAGGGGCTTATGTGCACGTCTCACAATCGGGGTTTGATCCGTTTACGAGTTCCAGCTTAATAAAAGCAGGAGAGGAAATCGACGTTGAGCTGATTCCGTCTCTCCCCGTACCTCAGAAAGTGCATCCGCCGCAACCTGCACGCCCACAACAAGCTGTACAACTGGACGATCATCTGCGAGTTGAAAATGAACAGCCTAATGTAGCCGCACCAATGAACAATCATCCACTATTTCCAGCAGCAGTTCCAAATACCCCTCAACAAACTCTGAACCAAACTCCTCCGCAGGTCGTACCTCCACTTGCACAAACTGTTTCCTTAACGATTAGTACAGATCGTCTGAATGATTGGTTTCAGATAGGTACAGATGGCAATGATGGATTCTGGCCGAGGAACATACGGCTAACCGTTGATAGGGTAATAATATACATGACTGACTAGCGCGTAGCTTTACGTTTGGGTATCTTCCACTGTTTCCACCCAAGTGAACTTGGCATGACATCTTGGATGTTTGAGGCATCGGCCCAAAAATCGTCGCGGTCATGTTTTAACAACTTTTCGAGCCAGCTGTAGCCAAGATTTTCCCTGCTGTGTGCGACACTCCAAGCATACAGATCTGCGAGTTGCAACTCTGGGTAGAAGCGCATATTGGCTTCTGCGTTCTGAACTATCCGATCTAAGATCAGCGCTTCTTTGCGGGCTCTCTTGCTCGTCATCATGGAGCAAACGTATCCCCGAAACGGCTCGTTCTGATCGAAGACGAAGTGAAAGAACTTAGCTGGCATCCGCGTGCGCGTAAACTCCAACGTGTGGTACACGGCTTGCCGAATGAGCATCTCGTCAGCGGTATCCGGTATGTTTTCATTGCTGCGTCGCGCTTCAACGAAGTCTTTCAGCACAACTGAGACAGTGAAAGGGAAAAGTCCGTACATGCCCAGATCGTCTAAGCTCCTAGCCTTGCGCGCAGCGTGTTTCCTGGCGATACGAGAACAATCCTCCATAAAGGCGTGCCTCTGCTTTAGGCTCCAACTGTCGAACGGCTTAGCCCCACTCAGTACATCCGTCGTATGAAGGTAATCCGCGCCGTGCTTCCTGAGGTTTTTGTTCCATTCCCGCCCAAATGGCTTCCACACCTCAGCGGTCCCTGAAACAGCCGCAAGACTAGCTATTTTGTAGCATCTGCTGTCCGTTTTGTTTCCACCATCGAAGAAGGTTTTTAGAACCACGAGTAGATGGCCTCCTATCGCTCCGGCACTGGGCAAACTGTCACACAGCGACAGATGTACGACAGGCGTTTGACTTCCAACGCGCGACATCGCAAACTCCTATCTAGGAGTCCTGCATGGCGAATGCCCCGAACCAGACGGCCAAGAATGAGACGGGCGATTTCGCGCAGTTCACTGATTTTATGAGGCGGCTTGTGTCTGTTCCGCCTGAGAAGGTGCGGGAACGGATCAATGCAACCAAGAAGCCTAGAGCTTCTTCCGTTTCCCCCGCCCCTGTCTCAAATGGTACGTCTCCCTTGATTTCGCCACGGTAATGTCCCCGATTTTACGCCTGCAACCCCCTACCAGTGACCTCAGAGAACGTGAGCCGCTTTCCCGTGACCTGTCGCATGGTTTTGAGGAAACGGCCTGAGTCGCTGGTTCCGCGGTTGTTGAAACGAAAGGCTTGCTCGTCAATGTAGCGGAAGAGATGGAACGGCTCTACGGCAACGTATGTGCCGTTTAGACCGCGCTTGAGCAAACTCCAGAAGTTCTCCATCGTGTTCGTATGCACGTTCTCCCGAACGTATTCGTAAGCGTGATTGATGACCTGATGAACGTATTTCTCTTCCAAGCCCCAATAGCTCGTCAGTTCGTCCGTGATGACCTTGGCGCCGGCCTCGACGTGCTTTTCGATGTGGCCATGCAAGATCGGCTTGTGGGGGCTGACACAACCTCAGTCCGCACCTTGCCGCCGCGCTCCATCAGACCCAGCACAATCGTCTTACCAAAATGGCGGCGTTGAGCGGCTGTCTTCTTCTTCATTGGGTGCATATTGCGGGCCTTGCCGCCGATGAACGTCTCGTCAACCTCCACCGTACCGGCCAGCTTGCCGTCTACAAAGTCATCCTGCATGGCGAGACGAATGCGCTGCAACATGAACCAAGCCGTCTTCTGCGTCACGCCTAGAGCACGTCCTAGCTCGTAGGAGCTGATGCCGTTCTTACAATTGGAAAGCATCCAAGAGGCCGGAAGCCATTTCTCTAGGCTGATCGGCGAATCCTCGAATACAGTACCCACCTTCAGCGAAAACTTCTGTTTCGGATGCACCGTCTTGCATTTATAGACATTGGCCTTGGCAAGAAACGTTACCTTCTCAGAGGCGCACGAAGGGCAGCGCACAATTCCGTCTGGCCAACGCACATGGATCATAAACGTGCGGCAATGGTCGGGATTTGAGAAGTATGTGATGGCTTCAAGTAGAGTCTTCGGCGTTTCCATGTACCCAGATTAAGGGAGTATGGCCGGTCTGTCAAGTATATTATTACCGTTGATAGCGAAAACATAGAGCTAGGCTTTCTAAGTGCAACTCCTACACTCCCCGAATTGAGGATAGATAAGCATTTACAACTTCAAAAGGGCACTCATACGTTTGCATTTCGAGTGGAAGTAGATGAAAAAGTCTCGAAACGATTTGGCTTGGGAAGTTTTCACACATCTCTATTCCCCGAATGCCACGGTCAACTCGTAGTCAACGACAATATGAAGCTTACTCCATTCGTTACGCTTAGAGGTTCAAACATATTGCAGTGTCGGTTACTTGCAGACTCGGACGCCATCCCCGATCGAGCTAATTAGGGTGCCCCACCTTCGGCGCAGTCTCATCGCGTCAAAGGTGGGCCGGAGCGCCACGACACGCAGGCGTAGCAGTCGAACCTGAGACAACAGACGGTCGCTTACCTACCGCTTTATACCCTTCCCGCTAGACTCCACCGGCAAATCCGGCGCACCCTCCAGAAACCGCAGCATCGCCGCCCCGTCCGCTCCCCCGGCGCGCTGCTTGAAAGAAAGCCGCCGTCTCAACCGAACCCACCTTCCGGCACCCGCCGACGCAATCCACGGGTCCAGCG
>CAXTWP010000059.1:3490-5047 GCA_964247945.1 uncultured Acidobacteriaceae bacterium
CGAGACGCCATCCTCCCGCGCCAGCCGCTGCGCCGCATTCTTTATGGAGTTGGAAGCTTTAAGGGATCGGCCGCTCGAGTCGTTTCCGCACCTTTCTCAACATCTGTTCCGGTGTAAGGACGGCGATGGAGGAGCGTCCAGCCAGTAAGATCATCCTAAGCGGCATGATCGAACGCATCCTCATCGTTGGCACTGGCCTCATCGGCTCCTCGCTCGGCCTCGCCCTCAAGGCGGCGGGCTACTCCGGCCACATCGCCGGCTGGGACGCCAACCGGCCCGAGCGCCTGCTCGGCCTCGAACGCGGCGCGCTCGACGAGGTCGCCGTCTCCCGGGAGGAAACCCTCAGCGTCGCCCGCCACGCCCACCTCATCGTCCTCGCCGTGCCGGTCCTCGCCATTCAGGACTGGCTGCTCGACCTCGCCCCCAACCTCCACCCCGGCCAGCTCGTCACCGACACCGGCAGCACCAAACTCCAGATCGCCGAACTCGGCCGAGCGCTCTTCGGCGGCGACAGCTCGGCCCACTTTCTTCCAGGCCACCCCATGGCGGGTAAAGAATCAGGCGGCGCGGCCCAAGCCGAGGCCACCCTCTTCCAAGGCGCAACTTGGCTCTTCACCTCTGTCGCCCAGCCGACGGAAGCTGAAGCCGAATGGCGCACCTGGATCGAGCGCATCGGTGCCCACACCCTCGACCTCGATCCCGCACACCACGACGAGCTCTGCGCCTGGGTCAGCCACCTGCCCCAGATGCTTTCGACCGCCTTCGCCGCCCTGCTCGAAGATCGCTTCGGCGACGCGCCCGAACTGGCCGCTATCGGCGGCCGCGCCCTCCGCGAGACCACCCGCCTGGGCGCAAGTCCCTACAGCATGTGGCGCGCCATCGCCCTCTCGAACACCGCACCCATCGCTGACAGTCTGCTTGCGCTCGAACAGCGCCTCGCCCACCTGCGCGAGAACCTCCGCACCCCCGAACTCCGCGACGAGTTCGCCCTCGCCAACAATTTCCGCAGCCGCATCCCCCAAACCAAGAGCAAGCCATGACCACTGAGACAACGCACCAAACCATACACGCTGTCCGGCTTGACAAGTGGCTGTGGGCCGCCCGCTTCTTCAAGACCCGCGCCCTCGCCGCCGACGCCTTCGCGCTCGCCTCAGCCGAGATCACGGTGCTGTACTCCACCATCGGCTTGGCTACCGGCATGCTCTGGGCGCGCGCGGCCTGGGGCATCTGGTGGACGTGGGACGCTCGCCTGACCACGTACCTGTTGCTTTGGCTACTCTACGTCAGCTACCTGCTGGTGCGTGGCTTCGCGGGCAACGGTGCGGCCCTGCCCGGCGGTGGTCAGCCCGGCATCGTCTCCGCGGTGCTAGGGGTCTTCGCCGCAATCGATATACCGATCTGCTTTATGTCCATTCGCTGGTGGCGGACTCAACATCCCTCTCCGGTCTTCGCCGGGGGTCCGGACTCCGGAGTCGACCCCGCGATGGCGCATGCCATGCTGTGGAATGTCTCTGCCTGGGGCATGTGGGGCATCCTGCTGCTGGGCTGGCGTTATGC
>CAXTWP010000059.1:5057-5854 GCA_964247945.1 uncultured Acidobacteriaceae bacterium
GGGGCCGCGTCGAGTGCCGCGGCCAGCGCGCTAAACCCTCCCGCATCCTCCACGTTGGCGATCCATTGCGTATCGTCTCCGAAGCGGGCGAGTTCCACGTCGAGGTGCTTCAACTCAGCGAAGTGCGCGGCCCCGCCGCCGTCGCCCAGACCCTCTACCGCGAGACCGACGCCAGCCGAGCCGCCCGCGCCCAGGCCGTCGAGGAACGCAAACAGATGCTCGCCGCCGGTGGCCTGCTTGAAGGCCGCCCCTCCAAGCAGGACCGCCGCGCCATCAACAAACTCCGCGGCCGCATCCATCGCTTCTAAGCCAGATATTCCCGCACGGCCGCTCGTGCATCCCGCACTAGGTCCGGAAGTCCGACGCCCCGGTAGCCGTTACCCAGCAGCCACAGCCCGCCCATCATCCGCACCCGTGCCTCAAGCTCAGCCATTCGCTCCAGATGCCCGACGGCATACTGCGGCAGTGAGCGGGGCCACCGCCGCACCACCGTTACGACCGGCTCCGGCAGCGGTCCGACAATGCCTTGTAGCTGCGCTCGCGCCAGCGCAGCAAGCTCCGCATCGCACGACGAAAGTAGGCGCGGGCCCGTCTCCCCTCCAAAGAACGCCCGAAGCAGCCGTCCGCCCACCGGGACCCGTCCCGCAAACTTCTGATCCACAAACGTAGCCGCGAGTAGCGAATCTGGCCTGCCAGAATCCGACGGAACGAGAAAGCCAAATCCCGGCGGAAGCGCGAACTGCTGCATAAACCCGAAAGCCACCACAACTGCCGAGCTTGCCTCCATGGCCATGAGC
>CAXTWP010000059.1:5864-12743 GCA_964247945.1 uncultured Acidobacteriaceae bacterium
TTCTTCGCCGTTGACCAGCCATCCGCCACCGCGCTGCTCCAGCGAAGCAACTGGCTTTCGCAGCCGCACCGACAACTCCGGTAACGTGACCGCCATTTGATCGATCAGCGTCCCCACGCCGCCGCGCAGCGTTGTAAAAACCGCCGAACTCCGCGTCGCAGAACGCGCCTGTGCCGCCAAGATCAACGACCCATACTCCCGCTCCATCGCTACAAATGGACTCATGACTGAACGGACGCTCAGTCGCTCCACATCGCCGCCAAAGACACCGCTTAGCAGCGGCGCGCCTACGGTCGTCAGCACCTCCTCGCCGAAATGCCGCCGCACGAAGGACGCAACGCTCTCGTCTGCATCCTGCGCGGACGCCTTCAACTCCTCTGCCCGGCTCTGTTCCACGTGGAACGCCCGCTTTGCCGCATCGGTAAAGAGTGGCGACGCGTCGATGGCGTCCGGGTCTGAAGGCACCATCATCCGCATTCCGCGCGGCATCGGGACCAACCGGCTGTCGCGCAGCATATAGGTCACGCGCGTGTCGTCGTTTGAAGCGACGATTTGGTCTGCAAGACCCAGTTCACAGGCCAGTTCACGCGCGGAGGGCTTCTCGGTCACCCAGGCATCAGGGCCGCACTCGATGATGAAGCCCTGCTCGCGCACTGTTTCGACGATCCCGCCGAGCCGGTCCGAGGCCTCGAAGAGAGTGAAGTCCACCCCGGCGCGCGCCAGCTCCCAGGCGGCGGTCAAGCCCGCAACACCTCCGCCGATGACGGCAACGCGCTTCATCGTTGCGTGATGTTCCACGTGGAACGTGCGCGAAACATTAAACAGCGGCCAGCGCAGGCTCGGCGGGCTCGTCTATTTCAGCAGCGAAGGCTCCAGTGGCGACCTGTGTAAGAGCGTCGATGAGCAACGGAGAATCGTTGAGGCTTTCCGCGCGCCAAAGCTGCATCCCCAATTCCACGGCTGTCTGCTTGAACGCGATGTCAATGTCATAGAGGATCTCAACATGGTCGCAGAGAAAACCTACGGGCTGGAGTACAACTCCCTTGACTCCCTCGTTAGCAAGTGATTTGAGTGTGTCTTCAACAGAGGGACCAATCCAGGGCGCGCCAGCGACGCCCTGGCTCTGAAAGGCGAAGTACCAATCTGATCCTCTTTTGCCGCGGGCGCTTTGCGTCATGCCGACTGGCACCAGCGCTGCTGCGATGGCGCGCGCGGTGTTCTTGCATTCGACGGGGTACGGGTCTGGCGCGGTGCGGGTGCCATAGTTCTGGATACCTTCGGCAGGGACGGCTTCGCCCGGTCGTGCGGAGGGGCTGGCCGAGTTTGAGACGGTTCCGGACATGATGGTGCGACAGGGCACGGAATGGGCGGTGAAGAGGACCGGCACGCGCTGGCCGATGACCGCGCAGGCCTTTGCCCAGGCGGGCCAGAGCCGATCGGCAAAGGCGTGCGCGAGGACAGGGTTGGCCGACCAACCGGCGATGAAGTCCATCTCCAGCTTGAGTGCGTTGGCGGCCTCGAGCGCGGCCTTGCGGTAGAGACCGACGGAGGTGCGGGAGTATTGCGGGGCGAGGCAAATGGCTTTGAAACGGCGCACACCATCGGCGCGCATTTGAGCGACTACATCGGCGATGTAGGGGTGCCAGTTGCGCATTCCTACGTACACAGGCGTTGCCAGGCGCTTACCGAGCAGCGCGCCCTGCTGCAGGGTCCACTTGGTCAAGGGTGGCGGCTCGACGCCGGGGGTCTCGCCGAGGCCGATCTCGCCGTAGCGGTGTTGCAATTCGTGGACAACCTGGTCCGGCAGCTTGCGGCCGCCGGTCACCTTACCCAGGTACTCGGCCATTTCGCCGAGCACGTCGGGCGTGCCGTGGGCCAGGAGGAGAATAGCGTCGTAATCTTGCCTGCTCATAAGCTTCCGTACTCCCTTACCCACTCGACTACCTGGATGACGTTGTCGACTGGGGTGCCGGGCACGATGCCGTGGCCGAGATTGAAGATATGGCCCGGTCGTCCGTCGGCCTCTCGCAGCACCTCGCGCACCCGTGATTCGAGCACGTCCTGTGGGGCGAAGAGGGTGATGGGGTCTAGGTTGCCCTGGACGGCGCAGCCGGGGCCGACGGCACGCCAGCCTTCGCTCAAGGGGATGCGCCAGTCGAGGCCGATGACATCGGCTCCGGTCTCGCGCATGGCGGGAAGGAGTGAGGCGGTGTCAACGCCGAAGTAGATGACCGGTACGCCGAGCGCCTGCATGCGGCGGAGGAGTTCGGTGGTGGGAGCGAGGCAGTATTCGCGGTAGTCGGTGACGGAGAGCGCGCCGGCCCAGGAGTCGAAGACCTGGATGACGTCGGCCCCGGCCTCGACTTGTTGCGCCGCATAGGCTACCAAGACGGTTACAAGCTTTTCCATCAGCAGCGGCCAGGCGGCGGAATTGGAACGTTCACCCCACGTCTCACGATCGAGATGTGGGGCACCCGAGTCTCCTCCGGCGTACATCATCCGCTTGGTTTCGATGTAGTTGCGGGATGAGCCGCCCTCGATCATGTAGCTGGCGAGGGTGAACGGCGCGCCGCAGAAGCCGATGATGCCGAGCTGGTCGCCGTCTGCTCGTGGGCGGGAGAAGTGGGCTGCTACCTTCTCAACGGCGCGGGCGACGTAGCTGAGGTCCTCCGCCCGATCCGTGTGCAGGCTCTGCACCTGGGCAAGGGTACGGACGGGGGTGCGGACCTGCGGGCCTTCGCCGGCGATGAATTCGAAATCGACGCCCATGGGGGTAAAGGGCAGCAGCAAATCGGCGAAGATGATGGCCGCGTCCACGCCCAGGCGCTCGGCGGCGGTGATGGTCACCTCCGCCGCTATGTCCGGTGTGCGGCAGATATCCAGCAGGGTGTGGTGCTTGCGGATGGCCATGTACTCCGGCATGTAGCGGCCGGCCTGGCGCAGGAACCAGACGGGGGTGCGGTCGACCGGGCGGCGGAGGCAGGCGCGGACGAACCGGCTGGAGCCAAGCGCGGGGCCGGCAACAGCCGTTGCGCCGGAAAGAAGGGAGGGTATCTCCATGCTTCGAGCCTAGCACCTGGACGCGGCGGGTTAGCAGAACTATAGGAGAAGGATTTTATGGGGTGGAGGCTGAAACGCGGATTCCCCGCGAGGATGACAAACTAACGGGACGAAGTCAGCCCGGTCGTTTGCTGCCGCAAACGTTAATCCACCCTTCGCAAAGGCGCGAAGGATGGGCCACCCAATAAGAAGGAAGGGCACCCGTTGCAGGGATGGGTGTGGGCGAACAGCGGATTTCCGAGAATGACAACTAAGAAAGGCAAAGGACAACCCGCGAATTTCTTTCGGGAATGGAACAACGAGGCCGAGCTTATCGGAAGGGTTTGAGGCGCAGGTGGTAGACCACGCCCAGGCTGACCGATTGCGGGGTGAACTTTACCTCGGGGGTGAAGCCGAGGTTCCACGACTGGTGCTCGTAATCGGCAATGATCGACCAGCGAGGAAGGAGGTCGACCATGATGCCGCCGCCATAGTTGAAGAGAAAGGAGCTATCGCTGGCGTACACATAGCCGGCCTCAAGATTGGCGTTCGGCGGGTGGAACGTGACGTTGCCTCCGCCGACCAGGACGTCCACGTAGGGGTGCAGGCTGCGGTGGTTGTAGGCGACCTTGACGCCTCCCTGAATGGTCTGCTCGGAGACGAGATTGCCGGGTGCGTCGGTGGCTCGCAGCTCAAGCGAGGGGGTTAAGCGGCCATGCAGGCTGGGGAAGTAGCGGAACTCGGTGAAGTCAATTCCCGCGGTCGCGCCGAGGTGGCGGTCGGTCCCGTAGTACGCGGTATCGGTATCGGAGAGGGCACCGAAGACATCGATGCCGGCGGCCCGTGTGGCGGACTGGCGAGCCTGCGCGAAGACGCCCAACGGTAAGAAGAAGATGACAATGGCAGCCAAGGCCGGCTGGATGGTGCTCCGTGATCTATGGGGCGCGTGCAATCAGTCTCCCTGCCGGACGGCGGCCGTGCGTTTCTCCGTATGGTGCTCTGGTCAAGACTCGCTGCGGTACGTTATCGGCAGGTGCCCGAAAGGGCTTATGCCTGTGTAGCCTCAGCATCGCAGAGGCACCCGACGGGGTCAAGGGGGATCATGCCTCCAGGCGGAAGGTGAACTCCTCGATGACCGGATTGGTAAGGACCTCGCGGGCGATCCGCTCGACCTCAGCCCGGGCGAAGGCTTCGGTTTGGCGGTCGTCCAGCAGGAGCAGGAAATACTTCCCTTGCCGAACGTCGACGACTCCTTTGTACTCCATCCGGCGAAGCGCGTCTGCGACGGTCTTGCCTTGAGCGTCGAGGACGGTGCGCTTCAAGGTAACGTAGACATGGGCCTTCATTGTGTCCGATTATAACGAAGGCTGTATGCTTTGACTCAGGTCATCCGAGCTCTACCAATCCGACCGCCGTGTGCGTCTGTCTGCGCACCCGATCAATAAGTGTAGCTATTCATTCCACTCCTTGAGAGATGAGACCTCTACCTTCATGCCGAACTACCTAGAGTTGCCCGTTGGGGCGAAGTCGCCCGAGGTCATCAACTGCGTCATTGAGATCCCCAGCGAGGGGATCAGCAAGTATGAGTACGACAAGGATTTGCACGTCTTCCGGCTGGACCGGAACCTGTACTCGCCGGTGCATTACCCAGGGGACTATGGTTTCATTCCCAGCACGCTCGGCGACGACGGCGATCCGCTGGATGTACTCGTGCTGGTCGACACGCCGAGCTTTCCAGGCTGCGTGATGGAGGTTCGCCCGATCGGGCTGCTGGACATGCTCGACCAGGGGCTGGGCGACGAGAAGGTGCTGTGCGTCGGCAAGGGCAATCCGCGGTACAAGGATGTGTGGAACTACTCGGAGATCTACCCGCATATGCTACGGGAGATTACGCATTTTTTTGCAATCTACAAGGACCTGGAGGGCAAGCGGGTGGAGGTAAAGGGTTGGCGGGACGCGTCGTTTGCGCGGACAAAGGTGGTGGAGGCGCAGGAACGGTTTATCGCCAACAAGACCCACCCCGAGGCGAAGCCGGTCCCATTGGATAATTACGTGGCGGAGCGCCGCCAGTCATCGTAAAGGGTTTTCGGCGAGGGTCGTGCCTGGCGTGCTTCTAAACCGGCGCGCGGCCAGATAGAGCAGCGGCCCCGCCGCACCAACTAAACCCGCGAAGCCAAGCGCCGGGATGCCGAGGACCTGTTCGCCGCGCGCGGCACCCCTGGTAAAGCCAATCCGCAGTCCGGGGCCGCTGCCGCAAGCGCGCGCCCCCGCACGACCGCCGGGGACGCGGAACGGCCGGGCCAGCTCCGGCTCGCGTACCCGCAACACTACTAAAGCCACAAACTCGAGCATCAGGGCCGCGCCGTAGAGCACCAGGTCGATTGAGATCAGCCGCTCAAACGTGAAGCGCAGCGCCATCGCCCAGGCGGCGCTGCATACCAGGACGCTGAGCCACGGGACGCCGCGGCGGGTCCGCCGCGTGAGCACATGAGGCAGCAGGCCTTCCTCGGCCAGGGCATAGGGCACACGGGTGTAGCTGAGGGTGAGCGCGTTGAACATGCCAAAGCCGCTGATTGCACCGCCGAGCACCACGGCCAGCGCCAGCGACGGACCCGCGATGGCGCGCGCGGCGTCGGTCCAGGCCCCGGTCGAGAAGCGTTCGGCGGGGATGCCGGCCAGGGCGACCGCAGCCAGCGGCAGGATGTAGGTAATCGCCACCAGAGCGGCGGCGACCACCATGGCGCGCGGATAGTTGCGTTGCGGGCGGTCAACCTCCTGGGCTACGGTCGAGGCGTTATCCCACCCCATGTAGTTCCACAACGCGATGGAGACGGCCCCTCCGAGGTCGCGCTCCATGGTGCCGGCGGGCAGTCCGGCCGCGACCGGGTGGCGGGTCAGAGTGCGCCACAAAGCGGCGACGATGAGGACGACGAAGGGAGAGAGCAGAAGGCAGAAGAGGCCGACCGAGCCTTCGCCCACGGCGCGCGCTCCCCAAAGGTTCCATATGGCGCAGGCGGCGACGACCGCCACTGCCCATACTGTGCCGCGATAGCCGGCGGTCCACGCAGGCGCGATGCGGCCGAGGTAGAGCACAAAGGTGACCGGGTAGATAGCCATGTCGAAGACGGAGGCGGCGAGTGAGAGCCAGGCTTCCTGGAAACCCCAGAAGCGGCCGAGCGCGCGCCGCACCCAGCGGTAGTAGCCGCCGTCTTCGGGTAGCGCGGAGGCCAACTCGCCCACCATCAGCGAGGTGGGTACGCTCCAGAAGAAGGGGATGAACAGCAGCAGCAGGAGGGCGCGGGTGTAGCCCGCCTTGCCGATGATGTCCTCCAACCCGTAGGGCCCACCCGCGACCATGAAGTACGTCGCACCCACCAGCGGCAACAGCCGCATCTTCGCGCGCGGCAAAGAGGACGCATCGGCCGGAGTTGGAGGTTTGGCGGCTATACCTGTCGCTGCCTTCCCGCAAATGAAGTTGGATACTGGGATAAATCTACTGTAAGGCCGCCGAAGTTGCCTATGCCGTGGTGCGCCACGCTATAATCAGCCTGTTCCCGGCGTTCCTAGCGGCCGGACCCAGAACAGCCGGAGAGTTGGCCGAGAGGCTGAAGGCGGCGGTTTGCTAAACCGTTATAGGACCAAAAGTTCTATCGGGGGTTCGAATCCCCCACTCTCCGCCAGAAAGACTACTGTGAGGCCGTGAACTTGCCTGTGGGCTCCGGGACCGTCACGATCAGTCCCGTGCTGTTGTTCCGCACAACGAGAGGCTGACGCTGCCAGCCATACCTCCTGACCACCTTCTATTCCGTGGCGCCTCCGGTCGCGGGCGCCGGGGCGGGG
>CAXTWP010000060.1:0-4257 GCA_964247945.1 uncultured Acidobacteriaceae bacterium
GGATGAGGTCGCGTCCGTGGAAAAAAGGTCGGTCGCCGGCATCTTCAGCGCGGCTTGGAGATTAAAGACGGAAGAGGGCTGCGCGGGTGCGGCAAAGAGGGTGGAGGCGGGGCTCTGCGCCTGGGGCGCGAGTCCGGCACCGGTCGCGCAGAGGGTAAAGGCCGCAGCGCGCGCGACCCGGCTTAGGCTCGGGAAAAGAGTTTGGTTGAATCGATTCATTGCGTGTAACTCCCTGATGGTTGCGAGGTTCCTGTTACCCTTGAACCCGATGTTTTCGTGCTAGTTGTGTAGACGCACGGGCAAACGGAATGGATACGCGTCTGGAATTGTTGTTCGTTTAGCGAACAGGCGAAGGCTGGCCGACGGCACACGGCAACAGGCGCTCGAAGGATGGTTCGAGCGCCTGTTGCGAATGCCTACCCGAAATAACGTTAGTGGATGTCGAACTGCTCGGGGTGCAGGCTGGGGTCAGACTTGATCAGGATGGTTTTGCCGGACATCTCTTCCATCTCCTGCAGCCAGCGCGTGCCGGTGCTTTTGAGTTGCTTGACCACATCGGGATGGACGCGGAGCATGACGTCGCCCTTATCGAGGTGCTTATACATCTTGCGCATCTCGATGTAGATGTCGTTGCAGACGGTTACGGGCGACTTGGTCATCCCCGTTCCCTGGCAGACGTTGCAGGTGGTAGAGAGCGTTCGCTCGAGCGACTGCTTGACCCGCTTGCGGGTGATGGCGACCAGGCCGAAGTCGTTGAACTGAAGCACCTTCGACGGCGCGCGATCCGACTTCAACTCCTCTTCGAGCGCGGCCATGACGCGGTTGCGGTTCTTCCGCTCATCCATGTCGATGAAGTCGATGATGATGATGCCACCGAGATCGCGCAGCCGAATCTGACGAACGATTTCGGGGATGGCGTCCAGGTTGGTCTTGACGATGGTGTCCTCAAGCCGAGCGGTCTTGCCGACGAACTTGCCGGTGTTGATGTCGATGGCGACCAGGGCTTCTGTCTGGTTGATCACAATGGAGCCGCCCGATTTGAGCCAGACTTTTGAGCGGAGGGCCTTGTTGATCTCTTCGGTGATGCCGAACTGCTCGAAGAGCGGCGTCTCCTTGAGGTAGAGCTTGACCCGCCGGATGAGCGATGGCTGGAAGCGCTGCAGGAAGCGCAGCACGCGCTCGTACTCGGTCTCGGTGTCGACCCAGATGGCGGAGAAGGTGTCGGTCACCTGGTCGCGCAGGATGCGCTCGACGAGGTTGAGGTCGTGATAGATCAGAGCCGGGCTCTTCGACGATTCGGAGCGCTGCTTGATGTCGGTCCAAAGGTTGAGCAGGAAGCGAAGATCGCTGCGGAGCTCTTCTTCGCTTGCGCCCGAGGCTGCCGTGCGCACGATGAAGCCGCCGGCCGCTTCACCTTTTTCGGAGAGCAGAATCTCTTTCAATCGCCGCCGTTCGCCGTCAGACTCGATCTTGCGCGAGACGCCGGTGTGGTTGACGGTCGGCATGAAGACGAGGAAGCGGCCAGGCAGCGCGATGTGGGAGGTGATGCGCGCGCCCTTTTTGGCGATGGGCTCCTTGGCGATCTGGACCAGGATCTCCTGGCCGGGCTTGAGCAGCTCACTGATGGCGGGGAGGTTGGTCGACTGCATCGACATACGGCTACGGCCGCCGGAACGCTCGCGGTCGCCGCCGCCGGTGTTGCGCGGGCGGCCGGAGCTGTCTCCGCCACGCCGCGAAGCGTCTCGATCTCTGTCACGGCCGCCCCGGCGAATGTCTCTGCGGCCGCCCCGCCGCTCGTTGTACGAAGCCCCCTCGGAGGCGGGCGTACCGCTGGGTTCGCGGGTCTCGGGTTCGCGGAATTCATGGGAAAAGTCACCGGCCGACTCCGCCGTTCGCGCAAACTCTTCAGAGTCTTCGTCAGGGTCCTCGGTTTGGGTGAGACGGGACCGTTCGCTCTCCTCCTGCTCCTCTTGCCCTTCGACGAAGTCCTCCTCCAGATCGTCGTCGTCGGGGTCAGCCGAGGTGCGGGTTATCTGATCGATCGACATCTCGCGCAGCATGGTGCCGAGATCGGCCGCACCTTCAAGCGTCTCCTCTTCGAGATCGTCCATCTCATCGTCGTAGCTTGCATGCAGCGCCGAGAGCTCGTACTCCTCGCCTTCGATGACCTCCTCCCGCAGGTCGCCCGAACCAGGCGCAAAGGTGGCGGACTCCTCTTCCGGCTCCTCAAACTCCGCTTCCGGGTGTTTCACCAGAGCATTGATCGCCTGGGCCGGAGAGAGCACCGCGTTCTCGTGGTGGATGGGAGCGGACGGCTCCTGCTCGTCCAAAGGTAGGAGGGCTGGGGGCGGACCGTCCGGCAAAGGCGTAGACGACATCTCGCCCATGGGGTTGAGGATGGTTACGTCGTGGCCCTGGAGACGTGTTTCGGACTGGATTTCGAGATCGGGATGCGACCCGTGCGCTTCGCCGGTCTCACCCGCAAGGATGGACTTTTCCGGCTCGATGTGGAGAATCGGCTCCGGGCCGATGGGCGCGGGAGTAAGAAAATGAGTGGCACCAAAGCCGTCATGCGCAGGCTCACGGTCTTTGAGGCTCTCCAGCACCTCGGCTTCTGTGGGACCGGCGACCGGCTCCGATTTCGTTTCAGGAACCGGCTCCTCGACGGAAAAGCTCTGGCGGTACTCGCTGGGGGCGATGGGGTCCACGCGATGCGAGGCAAAACCCTCCCGCGGCTCGTATTCGCCGGATGCGGTGTGCTCGTCCTCAGCGGCCGATGCCGGTGCCGCGGCAGCCGTCTCGTGAATCGTCTCCGCTTCAGGCGTTAACTCGGGGTGCGCGGCCAACGCCACTTCGGGCTGCGTCTCGGGAGTCTCGGCGACACTGGGGCCGTCCAGCTCCTGAAGGACAACGGGTGCCCGGGGCGTCAGTGGGGATAGGGGCTGCACGAAGGAGACGCGCTGATCGCCGCCGCCGAACTCCACCCGCGGCTCAGTGTGGGCTTCGGGCCGGCGTCGCCGCGAGAGCGACTCACCCGGCAGCACCGAACCGCCATCCCACCCGGCCACGACGTACTCGGTCGACGGTGTTGACGAAGAGGCAGAGGCAGCGGCCGGGGTCGCCTCGGGACCGCCTGGACGATACTTCGACAGCGACTCGCCGGGCAGAATAATAGGTTCGGTGGGCGCTTCGGAGCCGTTCTCCTCTACTTCGTCCACGCCGTAGAGGCTGCGGGTGGGGATGAAGCCGCGGGGAGCGCGCGCCGGGCGGTCGCTACGATCGCCCCGGCTACTACGATCCCGATCGCCGCGGCCGCGCTCTCTGCCCGGGTCGCGGCCGCGCTCACCCCGGCCAGGTTCTCCGGGCCGCGCTGGATCGTATCTCTGCTCCGAGGTTTGTCGCGGGGCGACCTCGATTGAAGGAGCGGAAGGCGCCTCCGCGCCTTCCAGGTCAAATCGGGACTCTCCGGCATCGAGGACGCTGCGCTCGGCTGGATCGAAATCTCCGGCTAGATCCGCTTCGGGCAGGCCGGGACCGGGGAGATCCACCGCGGTTCCCGGCTCGGCTCCGGCGGAGGTGGTCTGGCGCGAATCGTCGTGCTTAGCGCCGTTGATTACCGGTCCGCGGCCACGGCGGCGGCCACGGCGGCCACGCCAGCGGCGGCCTCCGTCAGCTCCGGGCGCGCCTTCACCCAGTTCGGCACCATCTAGCGGAACACCCTGATCCGACGCGGAATTGAGTTCGGACGCCGCTAAAGAAGGGGAATCGGCCTCGAACTCCTCCTCCGTCTCCACAAGTTGGGAGAACGCCGGGACTGGCTGCTCGCCGGCTGGAGCGGGCTGCGGGCGATTGCCGCTTTGCGGGCGGTCGCTTCGATCGCCTCGTCCTCGCCCTCTTCCACGATCGTGCCGGTCGTTTCGGTCCGGGCGGGGCTGGTCGTCGCGCTGATGGCCCTCACGGGAGGCTCCAGCCTCAAGCCTTGGGGTGCGAGACTCGCGCGGATTTCCTTCTCCCAGGCTGCTCGTCTCGAACTCAGCCGAGTCGGGAGCTTCCTCCATGAAGTCGGTGATATAGAGGAACGCATCGCGCTCGAGGCCAAGATCTACAAACGACGACTGCATGCCCGGAAGAACGCGAGTCACTTTGCCGTTGTAGATGGAGCCGGCGAGCGTATATTCATTCTCCCGCTCGTAATAGATCTCTGTAAGGGCGTCGTTTTCGACTATCGCGAGACGAGTCTCATGCGGAGTGCTGGAG
>CAXTWP010000060.1:4267-12682 GCA_964247945.1 uncultured Acidobacteriaceae bacterium
TCTCTTTAGACATCGGTTCTGCTCTTTTCTGCCCAGACCTGATCTTTCAGGATGGACGGGCGGCAGACCGGGATCGGGAGCAAGCGCTTACGCGCCGCTCACCGTGGGTGCGGACAGAAAGAGAGATCCGGAAGCTATGTCGGCGATGCTCTGTGCGAATTGACAGGACAACTCTGCCAACGAAAGGCTCTTTAGAGAACTTTTCGTGGCGGCACACATCAAGTTCTTGACACGGGAGAAAGCTTCAAGCGAGACGCGGGACGCGGAGGTGACCGAAACAACCTCATGCTGAGGCGGGGCCGTTTGCCATCCGGATGCGTTCATTCCCTATTCCTGTCCGGCCAACGGAGTCGATCTCAGCCTGGCCGGCCTTTTCTAAATTCTGGTGGTGCGTACATGTTGCCGCAGCCTGCGCCTGGCGCCAAAGGGAGCGGATCGTCGCAGAGGCCAGCCCCAAAAGCCCTAACCCTGCTTCCTAATGTGAGTATTGCATGAATGCGCCCGCCGCACCAGCGGTGGCCCAAACCCGATGACCGCTGGTTAGATGACCGCTGGTTAATTGACAAAGCGCTTCATCCGCACGTTCATCACCATCCCCAGTGCAAGAAAGGTAAACAGCACCGACGACCCGCCGTAGCTGAGCAGCGGCAGCGGGATGCCGGTAACCGGCATCAACCCCACCACCATGCCCACATTGACGGCGATCTGGAAGACGATCACCGCCACCACCCCCATGATCAAGAAGCTGCCGGGCAGGTCGGCCGCGGTTTGCGCGTTCTGGATGAGGCGCATCAGGATGAGGAAGTAAAGCAGCAGCACCCCGGCCGCGCCCACAAAGCCATGCTCCTCGCAGAAGGCCGCGAAGATGAAGTCCGTGTACGGTATCGGCAGGAAGTCGCCTTGGGTCTGCGTCCCCTGGTTCGTTCCCTTGCCCCAGATGCCGCCCGAGCCGACCGCAATCAACGACTGCCGAATCTGGTAGCCCGAACCCTTGGGGTCCGAGTCGGGGTCCATGAACGCGTTGATACGGGCCTGCTGGTAAGGCTTCAGGTGCTTGCCGGTCAAGAGCGCGCCGCCGATCAGGACGGCGATCGCCAGCAGGATCAGCCCCGCCTGCTTCCAGTTGATGCCGCCGAGAAACAACCCGCAGATCAGCACCGGCAGGTAGGTCAGCGCGGTGCCCAGGTCGGGCTGCTTCAGCACCAGGGCCATCGGCACGACCACCAGGGCGAAAGCCTTGCCGATGTCACCCCACGTCAATTTAGGAGCATCGGGGTCACCCCGCCCGGCCAGGCTCCAGAAGTATCGGGCCACCGAAACGATCAGTACCAGCTTGATCCACTCTGAAGGTTGAAAGTGCGCGCCGTGGAAGCTGATCCATCGCTTGCCGCCAAGCACCCGCGTCCCAAACAGCGCCACCCCAACCAGCGACACCAGCCCGACGCCGTAGGCCCACGGCGCGATGTCGATCAGCCGGTGATAGTCCACGAGCGACATGAGGAACATCAGCACCACACCGACCAGCAGGAAGAGGATCTGCTTATGGTCAAAACCGTGGAACTTGGTATGCAGCGTGGCCGATTTGATCTCCCATACGCTGAGCACCGAAAGCACAGCGACCATGCCGAGCAGGGGCCAGTCGAAGTCGCGGAAGGAGGAGAGGCGAGTCATGCCTACTCCACCGAAGGCACGACCACGGTCGTCTTCGCCGGGACGGCAACCTGCGTTGGTCCTACAGGCTCCGGCGTATCGGAAGGCGACGCCGCAACTACCCGGATATTCCCCTGCAGCTTGCGTTGCTTGTTGACGAAGGCGTCGATGACCTGCGCGGCCAGCTTGGCGGAGTTCTTGCCCCAGTTGCCGTGCTCCCATAGCACCGCAACGACGATGTCGGGATTGCGGCGGGGGGCCATGCCGACGAACCAGGCGTTGGGGTCGGTCTTGCGGCCCTTCCCGGCGCGGGCGAGCGCGTCGTGGCTCATCACCTGGGCCGTGCCGGTCTTGCCGATAAAGTCGATGCCTTCGAGATGGGCGGTCGCCGCCGTCCCGTAGGTTGTGGTCTTGGCCATGGCGTCGGTAATCAGCTGCCAGTTCTCCGGCGTGATCGCCACCGTCTTGTCGCCCGAGCCGGGAAAGGTGGAGGCGATCGCTTCGGCGTCCCCCTTGGGGACCTCCGACGGGAAGACGATGTGCGGCCGGTACAGCGCGCCGCCCGAGGTGATGCCGCCCAGCGCGCGTGCCAACTGCAGCGGTGTGACCGTCACCGCTCCCTGGCCGATCCCCACCGAGATCGTTTCGCCGGCGAACCACTTGGCGTGCTGCGTCTTCAGCTTCCAGAGCGAGGACGGCATCGTTCCCGTCGCCTCGTCGGGCAGGTCGATTCCGGTCTTGATGCCCAGGCCCAGGGCGGTACCGTACTTGGCTATTTCGTCGATCCCAAGTCGATTGGCCAGCGTGTAGTAGAAGGTGTCGCAGGAGAGCGGGATCGCGCTGTGGATGTCCACGTTGCCGTGGTGCGCGTCGCAGGCGTAGAAGTGCCCGTAGAAGCTCGCGCCCCCCTGGCAGTTCACTTTCAGGTCCTGCGCTTTGCCTTCCTCAAGACCCGCCAGCGACATGATGATCTTGAAGGTCGAGCCGGGCGCAAGCTGCGCCTGGATCGCCTTGTTCAGCAGCGGGTGGTCGGGGTTGGTCAGGATCGAGTTCCAGTAGGTCTTCGTCAGATGTCCGGAGAACTCGTTCGGATCGAACGTCGGCCGCGAGACCATGGCCAGCACCTCGCCCGTGTGCGGGTCAAGCGCGACGATCGCTCCAATCTTGCCTTCAAGCGCCTTCTCCGCCGCCATCTGTACGTCGAGGTCGATGGTCAGCTTCAGGTCCTGCCCGGGGACGGCAAGCTCCTGGCCCAGCCGCCCTACTTCTTTGCCGTGCGAGTTGACGATGAGGTCGCGCGAGCCGTCCTTGCCGCGCAGCAGGGCGTCGTAGGTCTGCTCCACGCCCGACCGTCCTACCACATCCCCGGGGGAGTAGAAGGCGTACTTGGGGTCGTTGAGCATCTGCTCGGAGACCTCGCCGACGTAGCCGATCAGGTGCGCCGCGAAGCCATCGCGCGGATAGAGACGCCGCTGCTCATCGAGCGTCTCAAGCTCCGGCAGCTCATTGCGGTGCGCCTCGATGAAGGCCTGCTCGTCGGGCGTGATGTCCTGCTTCAGCGGAATGGCCTGGTAGCCGGGCGCGCCGGCAAAGCGCTTGAGAATCGCCTGGATTTGCTCGACCGGCATGTGCAGCCCGGCGGAGATGAGCGGCAGGTCGGCCACAAGATCCTTCACCTGCTCGCGCAGCAGATAGCAGGAGGTTGAAGGATAGTTGTCGACCAGGATGCGGCCATCGCGGTCGAAGAGCCGTCCGCGCGGCGCGAGCACCGGCACCTTGCGGATGCGGTTGGCCTCGGCCAGCACCCGGTAGTTGCTCGCACCCAGTACCTGTAACCGCCACAATCCGGCAAAGAGAATCAGCAGCACCAGCGCGACGATATACTGCGCGGCGTGCAGCTTGCCGGGATCGACCTTCTCCTTCTTCTCATGCAGCAGCAGATCGGGTGTCAGCGTTGTTGACATAACCTACACCCAGTTTAGCTGTAAGATGATGGCCGCGAGGAGACGATCGTGCCGCCAGCCGCCCGTGTCACTGATATGCACACCTGCCCGATGTTTACGGGCCCGGTGCCGCATGTGGGTGGGCCGATCCTGCCGCCGGGCGCTCCGACCGTGTTGATCGACTTCCTGCCCGCGGCCACGGTGACGAACATGCTGACGTGCGTGGGTCCGCCGGATGTCATCGTGAAGGGATCGGCCGGGGTGTTTATCAACTTTCTGCCCGCGGCACGGATGGGGGACATGACCGCGCATGGCGGCGTTATCATCCTGGGCGCGCCCAACGTGATCATCGGGGAGATCGGGTCGCCATCGCCGGGAGCGGCGGGGCTGGGCGCGGTGGTGGCGGGGATGGTGATGAGCGGCGTCGGCACGCCGTCACAGGAGAATGCCTCTCTACTCTCAGCGAGCCATCCCCTCGCGGCGCACGGCCACGCCGGACATCCTAAGAAAAAGGCTCAGAATCCTTGCGCCGGGAAGGGCCTGGACACACCGGAAAACCAGAAGGAGTTCGCGGCCGACATGAAGACGGTACAGAAGGATTGGCCGAAGCTCTCCCCGGCCCAACGAGAGGACCGGCTGAAGACCATGGCGAACAAGCAGCTGGCCAAGAGCGGGGTACCGCCCGTTGATGTCACTGAAAACCCCTCACTGAGTCACGGCACGGACGGAGAGATGGCCTTTGAAAAGTGGTCGCTGGACATGAACCCAAAGCTGATGACATCGCCGCACCTCTCCAACGCTCAAACCAAGACTCTAGGGGATGAGATCTACCATGAGAGCCGCCATGCCGAACAGTGGTATCTGATTGGGCGGAACGAGGCGGCGGCGGGCAAGAGCGCGGACGACATCGGGACCGACACCGGGATAAAGGCGAGCACGGCCAAAGCCGCGTACGCGAACAAGCTTGAGGCGAAGGACCCGATGAAGCCCTGCGCGGATGCAATGCAGGCGAGTGTGTACGGCGCGGGGAAGGCACATCGCGAAAAGGTGCTGACCGAGGGTCCCGCCAAGAGAGCCGCCGCCGACGCGGCCAACAAGCATTATGAGGCCGTATCGAAAAACCCGGCCAGCACCTATGAACAGAAGCTGGCCGCCTACAACAGGGCGGTTGCGGCTGGAAACATCTCTCAGGCGAACTACAATCAGTACCGCGCTCTGCCTGAGGAGGCCGACGCCTGGCACACAGGAGGCGGGGTTGGCAACCTTCTGGCGCACTAAGCTGACGGCAATGATGCTCCTTGCGGTGTTTGGCGCCAGGGTGAGGATGGGTGCGGCAGGCCTTTCTGGAGGACGAACCATGCTGAATGTAGAAGCAACCGCGCGCAGTCTGGCGGACGAGAAGACAACGGTCGCCATGGTGGCGCAGACACTGGGCCATCTTGCTGAGCGTCGCACCGCGTACTTCAAACTGGCCGTCGATGATCCCCACGTGGAATCCGCCCATATCGGCATGACGGCCGGCGGCGCAGCCGATGCCGCTCCCGAATATGTCGAGCTCTACTTCCGCTTCGATCATTCGGTCCCACTCAGTGCCGCTGTGCCGTTCTGCAAGGAGTGGAAGCTGACACCGGCCAACTCAAAAGCCTCCCCCTGGTACTACTCCTGTCCATTTCCGGGCTCGACGCCCTCGATCAAAGTGGTCCTGTTCGCGTCCCTGACCGGAGAGATCGGCACCCCGGCGGCGCGCCTTGTTAAACTGTTGCTTCAACGGAACGACTGGCGCCAACCGTTCAACCTCCCGCCGCGCGGCCCATCGCCGCACCGTGCATCTGAGTAAGTCAGATACGGGGGTGTGCATGATGCTTAGGATCTTCAGGGGAATTGTCGCGGCGGGTCTTCTCATGGCAGTCGCGGACGGGCTGCGCGCGCAGACGGTGACGCCCGTGTCGAAACTCGACCTGAACCGCTTTACCGGCACCTGGTATGAGATCGCCCGCCTGCCGGGCAAGGTCGAGAAGAACTGCGCCAGCGATGTCTTCTCGCTGGTGGCCATCGGCGATAAGACAAACCAGTTTCAAGTAGTCATCTCCTGCACGGTCAAGAAGGGCTATACCGAGGCCCGCAATGCAACGATCAAGCCGGGCGACAAGATCGGCGACGGCAAGCTGAAGTTGACGTTCCTTTGGCCTTTCACGACCAAGTACTGGGTGCTGGACAATGGCCCGGAGTACGAGTGGAGCCTGATCGGCAGCCCTAACCACAAGGAGTTGCTGGTGCTTTCAAGAACGCGCTCGATGAAGCCGGAGTTGTTGGCGGAGCTGGAAGGGAAAGCCGCCGCTGAAGGCTTTGCGACGGGCAAACTGGCTATGACCCTGCAGAGCATACGGTAACGACAGTACGGCTGAAGTGTCGCACCGATGCTACGGGAAGATGTTTTCACCCTGGTGTGGAAAGGGACTATAGTTGCAGACACATCCGTCTGCCGGCGTACCGAGGCATGCGTATTGATCCGGTCCATCACGCTTGTTCGGAGAAACACGCATGCCCACGCTGCACGCCGTACCCGATTCGCTTGCCGTCCTGCCTCAACCCACCCACTTCCCGCCGCTCGGCGGCAATGTGAAGGTGTTGATGGTGTGGCCACGCTTTCCGCCATCGTTTTGGGGTTTTGAAGGGGTGCTAGCGATGATCCCCGAGGCCGCCATGACGCCGCCGCTGGGAATGATTACCGTGGCCGCGCTCTGCCCGCCGTCGTGGACGATCCGGCTGCTCGACCACTGCTTTGAAGAGGTTACGGACGAAGATATCCTTGCCGCAGACCTAGTGATGATCTCGGCGATGCACGCGCAGCGGGAAGATGCGCGCACCATTCTTGCGCAGGCGCGTCGCCTGGGGCGGCGGACCTTTGTCGGCGGCCCGTGGGCCTCGACCGCACCCGACGCCGTGCTCGAAGACGCCGACCACGTCTTCGTCGGCGAGGCGGAGGAGGCTTTTGCCGCTGTGGCGCATGCGCTTGAGGATGGCACCGCGAAGCGGCTTTACACGGTCGTCGACAAACCCGACATGACCTGCAGCCCCGTGCCGCGCTTCGACCTGCTGCGGCTGGACAAGTACACCTCCATGCCGGTGCAGTTCTCGCGCGGCTGCCCCTTCCAGTGCGAGTTCTGCGACATCATCACCATCTACGGCCGCAAGCCGCGGGCGAAGGAACCTGCCCAGATCGTCCGTGAACTTGACGCTCTGCGGGCGCTCGGCTGGCGCAACGAGGTCTTCATCGTCGATGACAACTTCATCGGCAACCACCACAAGGCGCTGGCATTATCAAAAGAACTCGCCGCCTGGCAGATCGAGCACAAGCACCCGTTCTCCTTCTACACCGAGGCCTCGATCGACCTGGCGGACAAGACCGAGCTGCTGCAGGCGATGGTCGCGGCCAACTTTATGTACGTCTTCATCGGCATCGAGACACCGAGCTCCGAGGCCCTGAAAGGCTCACGCAAGTTCCAGAATCTGCGCAAAGACCTCGTCACTCAGGTGCGCGTGATCCAGGAGTCCGGCCTTTGGGTGCTCGCCGGCTTTATCGTCGGCTTCGACTCGGATGACGAGACGATCTTTGAGCGGCAGCGCGAGTTCATCACCCAAACCAACATCACCTGGGCCATGGCCGGCGTTTTACAGGCCCCGCCGACGACCGCGCTCTACGACCGGATGAAGCTTGAAGGCCGCCTGATTGAAGACAGCCAGGCCACGACCAACTTCAGCGCGCCGAACTTCGAGACCAACCTGGAGCTGCCGGTGCTGCTGCGCGGCCTCAGCACGCTGCTCTTCGGCCTGTACGAGGCCGAGCCTTTCTTTAAGCGCGCCCTCAGCTCGCTTGAGGTCTGGCAGCCGCAGGCGACGCAGGTTCCGCCGGAGCTGCCGATGGCTTACAACCTGAAGGTGCTCACCTCCTCGATGTGGACCCAGGGTCTGCGGTCCTCCTATAAACGGGAGTACTGGGGCTTTCTATACCAGCTGCTCCGCCGCTTCGCCAACAAGCCCGCAAAGCTGTGGCTCGGGTTCACGGTGCTGCTCTCGGCGCACCACTTCCTCATCTATTCGCGCGAGGTCGCGGTGCAGCTGGAGGCCGAGTGCCAGGCCATTGAGGCTCGGGAGCGTCTTGCTCCCAAACCGGTGCGCCGCGCCACCGCTGCCGCGCAGCTAGCGGCGAGAGCTTGACTGTTACTCTGCCCGCTTGGTGGCGTCCAGCAGGAAGAAGATCGGAACCGCGACGGCGGTGTTGATCCCGGCTCGGATCAGTTCGTGTTTCCAGAGCACATGATGACCGGAGAGGCCGAGCAGGCGGCTGTCGATGAGAAAAAGAATTAGGCTCTGGAGCAGGCAGAAGATGAAGTTCATCAGCAGGCGTGTGGTCAGCGCTTCCACGGCCACCTGCAACCCGATGCTGGCTGCGACGTAGCCGACGATCGCTTTAGCCATGCCGTTGACCCCTATCGGCCGGTTGGTCAGCGCATCCTGCAGCAGGCCGATCAGCGCGCCGGTCAGCGTTCCCGCAATCGGCGAGCGCCGCGACACCGCAAAAAAGATCGTCACGATCAACGGCAGGTCGAGGATGGCCAGCGCGGGAAACGGCTTTGGCAGCAGCACCTGCAGCAGGATGGCGGCGACCGGCACCAGCAGCGTGATGGCTGGGTGGAAGCTGTGCTCTTCAAGCTCACGGCGAGAGGTATAGCTGCGGTCGGGCATGGTGCCGCTATCGCGGAGGCTCCTGGGGCGCCGCAGTCGCGCGCGGGATCGCCGGCTTGGGAGTGGACGCCCTGAC
>CAXTWP010000061.1:0-2350 GCA_964247945.1 uncultured Acidobacteriaceae bacterium
TTCCACACTGGTCCGTCATAAAGCCCATAACATTTGTGCCCAATAATATGTGTTTCATCGACGAGAGCGACAGGAAGATATGGGCGATTTTCCGAGGAGATGGCCGGCATAACGACTACTTGCCGCGTGGCGACGAACTCCTCTCGGAATTTGTGTGGAGTGCGCGCCAGTTTCTGTGCTCCCTTGTCTGTCACTTGCTTCGCGCGCGCAGCAGACACTTTACTGAGTCGCTCCGCTATAGGAGGTATCGCTCCTGCGTCGTCGACGTCGCCATTCGATATCCAAAGGCAGAACCGTGGTAGCCCGGACACCACCTCCTGAGAGCCTAGGAAGGGCCGAAGGAAACGCGATGCCGTTGGCCAAACAGCTACCATGTCAGCCGCTTCTGCGCGCGTGAACAATAGGTCCACTCCATAGTAAGTGTGGTTACCAAACTGCATCGTGGACCGCTCGTCGGGAGTTCTAGAGATAGGATGAACTTCTATGTTTTGACTCGGAACGAGGTATCCGTTGATGTTTTCGACATCCTTGACGACAACCTCCCCATCGTCAAGGACAGAGAAGAGCCGCCGGGACTTACCTGGGTGGTTGGGGAGACCGACAATCACAACGGTAACCCCAGCATTCTGGCTTGCAAGATTAGCCCACTTGAAACTCGTATAGGCGAAGGCAAGCTGGTGGCCACTCTTGAAAATTGCAGGCCAGAGGATCGAAACAGACTGACCTTGACATATGGAGTTGGTCGCCACGAACGCGGCAACTGTGCTCGTGTGCTGGCCGTAATCTGCAGCTTTGATAAACCAACCTGACACATAATCGAGTGATTTCCAGCTCTTCACTCGATCTTCGAATACCGCCGCGAGGTCGGCCTTATGCTCCTGGGCCTGCCACTTAGACCCCAAGTACGGG
This sequence comes from uncultured Acidobacteriaceae bacterium, assembly GCA_964247945.1. Taxonomy (GTDB): domain Bacteria; phylum Acidobacteriota; class Terriglobia; order Terriglobales; family Acidobacteriaceae; genus Edaphobacter. The sequence continues at coordinate 910 of CAXTWP010000061.1, forward strand.
GGGTTCCCGCAGATGTATGTCTCCCCGCCTTCATTCTCGAAGTCGATCTGCGCCTGGTCGAGTGGCGTATTGAAAAGGTCGTCCCCCCGCAACTTTACGACCGTTCCCGTCGGCGGGCAGATGCTCAGCCAATCAAGCCTTAGTGCATTGCCGCAAGTAATCCAGTTGTCCGATCGTAAGGGCAAAAACTCGGCAAGCGCCAGCTTTTGGCCGCGATAATGCACATCGCTCTGGTACTCGGCGATCACAAGCGCGAGCCGTGCGATCTCTGCCGGGAAGTCACGGAGTTCAATGCCGCGAAAGTTGGTGAGCGGGATCTCACTGCGAATCTCAGCTTCTACACGACGCAGGTTAATCGTCGCTTCGATCTCGCGCATCTGTTTGTACGCGATGACAAGGAAGTTTCCAGAGCCGCACGCGGGATCGAAGACACGAATCTTTGACATGCGCTTGCGGAGATTGAGTAAGGCGCGGGAATTATCCCCCGCCTCGGCCAGCTTTGCGCGCAGGTCGTCGATGAAGAGCGGGTTGAGGACTTTGAGGATGTTGGGCACGCTGGTGTAGTGCATACCAAGTGCGCCACGCTCTTCATCGTCCGTCACAGCCTGGATCATCGAACCAAAGATGTCTGGGTTGATCCTGGTCCAGTCGAGATTGCCGATGTGCAGGAGATAGGATCGCGCAATCTTGCTAAAGCGCGGCACATCCATGTTTCCCGAGAAGAGGCCGCCATTCACATAAGGGAAAGAGATAGCCCATCGCGGCAGCCCTTCGGACTCCCGATCTGCCGTCTTCGTATTCATCGAGCGGAAGAGCGCGCCAATGACTTCATGGGTATTGGAGGAATCGCGTTCGCTCATCTGCGCGATGGTGTCGGTGAACAGCCCCTTGCCGATGAAGATGTCGGTGTCCTCGGCGAAGAAACAGAAGATGAGCCGCGCCATGAAGTGATTCATGTCATGGCGGCGTTCCGCTGTGCCCCATTCGGGATTGTCCTTCAGCAGTTCGACATACAGCCGGTTTAGGCGGCTGGTCGCCCGAATGTCGAATGAGTTCTCGGCGATTTGCCGAACGGTTGTGATGCCGGCAAGGGGCAGGAAGAAACCGAAATGGTCGGGAAAGTCCTTATAGGCACAGGCGACGGTTTCGCCACTCGCCAGTTCCTCGGCCTCGAAGTCCTCTCCGTCGGTCGCCAGGATGAACTTTGCCTTCGCCTTTGCAGTCGCCGGGCTTTCCTTTAGCGCCGTGAGCGTCTTCGTGACCTGGCCGCTGCCGCATGTGGCGATATGGATGTTGTTGGTCTGGAGAACGCCGCCAAGGTCGGATTTGTTCGACGCTCCGGCGCGGAGTCGCTTAATCGTCGTCTCTTTGTTCCCAAATGCCTCAAGGAACGCAAACGGGAAGCTGTCAGAAGCAAACGGTTGTTCCGCGAGTTGTGAGA
>CAXTWP010000061.1:2360-12659 GCA_964247945.1 uncultured Acidobacteriaceae bacterium
TCTATTTCAACGGCATTCAACTGTTGGTTCCTTCCCCTTGGCCATCGAACTCGTACTCGTGCCACTACTTATGTTGGCGCCAGACTCTGGTGGGCAGCGTATCGCCCTTCGGGGACGGACTGAAAGGGCAGACCTCGGATGCAGATTCGGATGTCCACATTCAAGCATAAGCGATGTTAGCCACAGGATGCGGGCCTGCGGTCAGGATGGGTCATTGCGGCATCTAACAGCTTTCGGCGAAAGCAATGACTTCTCTATGGAGGGCTGTCTCCCTCTGACACGCCTTCGTAGATCGGCACGATTCGCTGCGGGAAGAGGCTTTCATGCCTTCGGAGCAGTTCGTGCATCACCCCGGATGCTGATGCGTGCCGCGAAGCTGACTTCCTTATCCAGTTCCACATCTACGTCTGAAAATTGGGCGTCTGTCGACGATTTCGCGACCCATCTCGCAGTGCGGATTGCGACGATCAACGCCGTGGCGATGATGATGGACGGGCCAAGTTTCGGCCAGTCTGGGCGGCGCTCGTTTCCGACAACTTTCATCGGTTGAGTATAGGCGAAGAATAGGCGAATATGCCACAATGAATAATCCGCTGCGCGGCGGCGTCGGAGGCGTGTTGGCCCACAAAGCGATATCACCGGAAGATCCCCTCATACAGGTTTCTCACCCTGCGCTGATGGGACACGTCTCCTTGAAAAATTCGCTCGGGCACGCCCTGCGGACTACACTTTTCTCGAACCGAAGGACTTCAGCGATCCGCAGCTCAGCGTTTAGCGGTATCGCCGAGTGGGATAGATTCGCGGAGCATGTTCTTGGCTGCACGCATTGTGGTGAGGTTTAGATATGTGCGGACTATACGTGAGACGAAGTGACAAACAGAGGATCGCTGAGCATCTTCTTGCAAACCCGACCCGCCACATTTGCCGATGCCTTCGGCGGACTACAACATAGCGCCCACCACACATTAGCCCCTCATCCGCCAGAGCCGAAAGACACCGAGCTGAGAGGCCAAGCGAACTCTCTCCCAACGAAGCGGTTCTCGTTCAGCTAAGCTTGACTCACCGACTGCTGAGGAAGAAAGCGACCAATGAGCGACGTAAACGTATCACGGGCTGTTGATAATATTCGCTCCAACACCACGGTTTACACACCGATAGTCGAATCGATCGTAAATGGAATCCAGGCGATCGATGCGACGGGGCGACGAGATGGATTCGTATTGGTGCGTGCGATCAGGAATGGTCAAACCGAGCTCAACGGCTCACTATCGGAGATCGTCGGCTTCGAGATCGAAGACAACGGGATTGGTCTGGACAGCGCTAACCGAAAATCGTTTGACACCCTGTACAGTGATCTCAAAATTAAAGTAGGTGGCAAGGGTTTCGGACGCTTCACCTGCTTGAAGTACTTCCGTACTGTAAGGTTCGACAGTGTATTTTCCGATGAAGGACAACTGTTTCAGAGATCGTTCGAGATGGGCCTCGGCACGGAAATCATCGAGGACGAGCGTGTGAGCCCAAGCGCTCGGTCGTCCACTGGAACTACCGTATCTCTTGAGTGGCTAAAAGAGAAGCAGTCCATCGACAAGACACTCGAAACTGTTGGACGTTTGCTTGTCGAAAAGCTTCTTCCGTATTTCATAAGCGAAGGCTACGTGTGCCCTCGGATTGAACTGTCAGAGAAAAACGGAGAGAACCGCCTGATACTTAACGATTTCTTTTCAAACCCAATCTCTTCGGACATCAAAGAGCTTGCGTACACGGAAAACAAGTTCAGTCTTCAAAACGGAGATAGAACAGAGGACTTCACAGTCCGCATCTTCAAGATTTTCTACCCCAGGACTTCACGTAGCAAAGTGAGTCTCGTCGCTCACATGCGTGAGGTTATGAGCACTCCACTGCATCAATTCATTCCTGAATTTGCGAATGAGTTCTACGAGAGGAGCCTAGACACTGAGGCGGGGGCCCCGAAGAACTATATTGTTCGTGCTTATGTGTTCGGTACATTTCTCGACAGTCATGTCTCGCTTGAACGTGGCTCTTTTGAGTTCAACAATGGTGGAGACGTGCTCGTTTTTGTCGATCAAGACGAAATCGAAAAGAATGCCGCACAGATCACGTCCGCCGCCATGGGGGCAGACATCACCGCGCGGAAAGAGAAGAAGAGGGAGCAGGTCTTCGCTTACGTAGAAGACGATGCACCATGGCACTACCGAACGGTTAAGGGACTCGATCTGTCCACCATGCCCTTCAATCCATCGAAAGAGGAGATGGAGATTCATCTCCAAAAAGAAAAACTTAAGAAGGACATCCAGATAAAGAGAGACGTTACCCAAATCCTAGCGGGTGGCTCTGTGTCCCAATTGCAGGCTGACGTCAGCAAGGTTGTCGAGGCAATCTCTGAATCTGGTAAAAACGATCTGGTCCACTACGTCTCCATGCGGCGCAACGTTCTATCTTTGCTAGAGAAAAGCCTCTGCTGGGATGAAGATGGCAAGTATCAATCTGAAGGGCTGGTTCACAACATTATCTTTCCGCAGCGAACCGATTCGGAGAAGGTACGCATTGAAGATCACAACCTTTGGCTGATCGATGAGCGGCTGGTGTTTTCAAGTTATGTTTCATCGGACGTTCCAATCAACCTTAGCGATCGGCCCGACCTCCTTATCTACGACAAACGGGTGATGTTTCGTGGTGACAACGAGGCCAGCAATCCGGTAACGGTCTTTGAGTTTAAGAAGCCCCACCGAGATGATTTTGCCAATCCATCCTCGAAAGAAGACCCGGTTCAGCAGATCATTCGTTACGTAAACAGCATCAAGGACGGGGACTTCTTAACGCCCGAGGGCAAGAAGATCATGGTGGCGGCAAACACACCTTTTTATGGTTATGTGATCTGCACCCTGACGCCAAAGGTGGAACTCTGGCTAGAGCGCGAGAAGGACTTCAAGCCCATGCCAGATAAGCTCGGCTGGTTCAACTGGATGTCGAACAACAACCTCTACATAGAGGTTTTATCCTGGGATAAGGTGGCGCGCGATGCGGGTTTCCGAAACAAAATTTTCTTCAAACACCTCGGTATCAATTAGAAGGAGCGGGCCCCGATAACGCTAGAGGCCCGCTGCGCACTCAGGTACTATCGTCACCAAGAGGCCTTTATGCACGACGGTGTTGACTGGAAAGCCGCTCCGAAAACCGCTCAGTGGTGGGCCGTGGACGCTGACGGGAAGGCTCATTGGTTCAAGGCACCCAACGTCGCCGCATTCACCGATTTTTGGTTTACGGAGAGCGAGCAAGCTCCCCTGTTCGGCTACACGGGCGACTGGCGCGAGAGCCTTACCAAGAGGCTGTGATCAGCCGTTCCAACGCTCCATTGGCGCCGAATAATGTTTCCATTAGGCACATCCTCAGCGTGGTTTATCAACGCCGAGTGACTTGCGGCGTTCACCAACAAAGGCCAAGGTCTGATGATTATCGGAGACTTCATACCAAGCATCCATCTCGCCCCTAAATAGGTCGGCGGGCAATTTCTTCGATGAGACAGCGTTCTCCCACACGGTGATACCTGTCTCTCTCGCTTCAGTGTCATCGGGGAGACCCGCTTTGCCGTCGTAGATGTCCTGAATCCGCTCCTGCTTGGTTCGGCCATCATCGATATGCATGTACTTCCTCATGGCAAGGTGCCACACAGCAAACTCCTGGATCGAGATGAGTGCGGCGATTCTGGTGTTCTGCAGTCGCGATGGTCTCACCATTTTGCCCTTACCAACTAGGAACTCCGAGGTGACTTCCGCGTCTGCCGAACCGCGTCCTTCGGAATCAAACGGGAGGCGAAATCCGAGATCACCATACATAGCGCCCAACATGTAGTTCGGATCATTCAGCTGAACGAAACTGCCTGGAGGAGCGGCGAGAACCAAGCCACAAACATAATCCGCTGTCGACTTGAACTTCCGTGTGCCTTCCTCGATATGTTCGCGGATTGGCTTATATGGGTCGAAGGTGCTGAACCCTTGCGGAGGCATCGAATTCACGATGTCTTTCACTTCCAGCAGAATCTTGCCGTGTGTCGGATGGTCGATCACAAAGTCTATGAGCTGGGCGACACCGGCAAGCTTTGGCTCACGCTCGAACGCAATGCCGTTCGCCGTAAGATAGGCCGCGAGAACGTCCTCGCCGTAGGTCGATTTGTTCGTACCTTTCGCCATCAACGTACACACCGATGCGGGAAGCCCGCGACCCGATGCGTTTCTTCGGTCTGTATCCATTCCGTGTCGATGTTCGTGTGGGAGAACACCCCGGCGAACTTCACGAACGGAACCATCGGAAGCCACTGCGGATTGAAGGGATTTGCGGCGTCGGGATGCAACAGGCCAACAATGCGCGACTCACGGTGATCGACCGCCATGAGGAGAATCGCACCCACACTCCGAAGAGCGGGCTTAATGATCGGCGTTCCCGTTGCGTCAAGCAGGCCAGTCGGACGCTGGAACACCGAATGCTTCAGGTCGGTGCTCATGTACTTCCTTCCCCCACCGATAGGAACATTGATCTGGGGCGCGGAGGTCATAAGGTACTCGGCAGCGAGCGTATCCATGAGGATGCTCGCAAACGCATGATCGGACGTGATGGCAAGGGCGGTGGGCATGCCTTGTCCCGATAGCTGTTTGGCTTTGCCCTGTACCTTCGCCTTTAGCTTTTCGGTAATGAGAGCAAACGCCCCGCCGCCAGCACCCGTGATTTCCGCCGCCAGGCCGGAACGCTCCGCCACCATCTCCGAATCCAGAGATGTGGCTTCCACGAGAAAATGATCTAGCTTCGCGTGCGTGGCGCAAAAGTCTGGACCGCCAGTGCCAGCATCTTCGAAGAGGCGCGGCTCCAGTTTCTCAGCACGAAGCCAAGAGAACACGACAGCCTCCGCCTGGGCAGCCGCAGGATCGCACTTCTCGCGCTTCAAGAATTGGGTGCAATGATTCGCAAGGTCGCGATTGCGCCCAAGATAGCTTCGATAGGACTCGTGGACATCCCGCAATGTGTCGCCCGTGTTGTGTGGTACCTGAGAGTGTCGCATCTTGTGCGCCTCTTCTAATTTTATCGGGTTAAAGAGCGACCTTTATCTGTGGATTGGCTGCAACGGGGGGAGGCCGGAGGCAGCAAAGGGGATGGTGCAGGAAGGGGGAACGAGCCTGTTACGAAACTCCATGGAGCAAAATCGCCGCACGTCTGCAAGTTCGCTCCGTATGCATCCGTCGCTAATGCCCCACGAAACCAGGTCAATCTGCATCGCAGCTTTCAAGCCTAGATTCCAGTCATCTTGAGCATGGCCTCTGGTCAATGGCGTTTTTCATATGCTGCCGTCAATAGATCGCATACTTTGAGCCTTTCATCGCGTTTGCTGGTTCGCTCAGCGCGTCGCCTAATCTGTGCCACTGTCACAAAGCTAAGCTCAAAGCAATGTTTCGAGCGACCCTGCCAACTCACCCAGCCGATAGAGTGTAAATATGTATAACGAAGAGGACATGAAGGACGCGCTCAAGCGCTTCGATTGGGCCGCTGTGCAGGCCCTACTACCGAATCGCGACACGCCGACGCTCAAGAAGCTTCTGGGCGATGTAAGCCATAGCGGATGTTTTATCCGGCTCCACCCTCTGAAACCGGCGGAGGATCAGAGGCGCTCGGCTATGCGCACCGAACTGCGCACACTCGCCGCGACGATCGCTGGTGTGGATGCGGGTAAGTTTGTCGACTTCCTGTTGAATCAGGTGGACATCACCGAGGCCGCCCTCGACGTCATCAACGAAAACGTTGATAACGACCCTTATTCGGGCTTCGATGTGCCAACGCAAGCGTGGGCCGCCTTAGAGTGGGCGTTGCTGGAGATGGTGGATGTGCATCGCCAGATGCACGAAGGGCTGCAGAACTCGCAGGAAAACGGCACAGTGTTTATCGATCCTCTGAATCTGCGGGTGAACAGCCAGAATGGAAGTTCGTTGGCGGATCAACATGCTTTCGCAAACGGCTGCCAATACGCTCCGCATGTTGGGACATCGCAATCGCTGGTCAAAGACTGGGCGGTTTACCTTGCCTCCGAGGGTCGCTGTTGGAGAGGCGGAATTGCTTGCAGCGCAGCGGATCTCGCGACTGGGCGACGTCTGGCAAGCGATTGTCGATGAGAGTAAGCACCATCGATACTGGGGCGGCTACTTCTCCATCACATCCCCAAATCAAGAGCAGCTGGAGACGCTTCCTGACCTCAAACATGTCTTCGAGAGTGTGAAGACGGAACAAGAGCGCGGGGATGGATATCAGATTGCGGAGTTCATCGCCCATCACAGAATCGAACGTCGGATGATGGGCGTAGGACGTTTCATCGCACAGTCAGACGCCAAGACACGTATCAAGAATCCCCGCGTTGAGCAGGTGGCCCTGTCGCCGACCGGACTCGTGTCTGAGTTGGAGATGGCGACTCTGTACGTTCTCGACAATGACATGCATTTCAACCCGATCAAGGGGACCACGGAATACCGCGGCCTAACGGTCGCCGAGTGGCTGCGAGGCTACTGTGTGCTCGAAGAATGCTATGCAGGAGGGGCGACGGCTGCGGACCCCGCACTGCTCGAAGTTGATGTGGAAGAGCTTTCGCAAACCCTCCAGAGGGCAGGTCTCACCCAGGCTAAGACTGATACGTTCCTTGGCCGGGTGACATTCCAGTCAGGGCGACGCGACCTATACGACGCTCCTCTCCTCCGCACCGGGGATGGCAAATGCTTCTTCGTAGCCGCTCTGTACCGAGGAGTCAATGTCCCGCTCATCATTGCATCGCAAATCGGCACCTTAGGACTGAATGTGGAGTCGAAGGGACAAGGTTTCGAGGACGATGTCCTGGAGATGTTTTCGGACGCAGGCGTACCTGCGAAGACCTTCAAGTTCAGGCTGCGAGAAACGGACTATCAATGCGACGTGGCGGTCCTTTGGGACAACCGCCTCCTCGTCATTGAATGCAAGAACTACGGTCTGCCTACGGATGATCCCGCCGACCGTTTCTATTTCTGGAAACGTCAAGCGGACGCGCTCAAGCAAGTGGAGAGGATTGCACAGGATCTTGCGGACAATCCAGACATCGTGCGCAAGCATTTTGGCGATGAGGCGCAGTGGCAAGCGGTTCATCCCGTTGTCCTGAACGCATCGTTCCTATCTTTCCACCGCTCTCCGAAGGGAACGTACTTCTACGACGGGTCTGCTCTAGGACGATTTCTCAAGGAAGGCACACTCAATGTGATCCGATCTGTTGGTGTGGACGGGGGCAGAGTCGAACATTCTCAGAAGGTAAAACACCTCTGGAAGGGTGAAAGGCCGACCGTCGACGACTTGCTTCGCGAGATGAAATCAGCGAGTCAGGTCGAATTGGAAAAGGACGAATACTACATCGCCCGAAAGCTGCTTTCGATCTCCCCTGTTATTGCAGTGCTCATCTGCGAGGCCTCCAGCAAGCCTCCGGGCTTTCAACCTCTACAGACAGAAGAAGAACGGAAGGCGTTGCTCAGCAAAGTCTCAAAGCGTCACAAGCGATCAAAGCGACGTTGATCGTTCGCGCGATTGAAATCGCAGCGGTCCACAGAACGATCGGGCACACTGAAAGACGGAGTCAACATCATGGCAGACGAGACCACGAAGCTTTTCGCTACTCGATCCGAACGCTATCCCGAACCCACAGGCGCGGACGCCGCTCTTGGAATCAGTCGCGCCGCTCTCGCGGCGATTCCTGTTGTCGGCGGTTCAGTCACGGAGGTTCTCTCCATGGTGCTTGCTCCAGCGGTCGCACGACGCCGTGACTTATGGCTGAAAGAATTGGCGGACGCGCTGGACGACCTTGAACAGAAAGTCGATGGCTTCAGCATCGAAAACCTCGGCCAGGATGAGACTTTTGTCTCAGCGGTCATCGAGGCAACACGGTCCGCCGTGAGCACGCACAAAGATGAAAAACGGGACGCCCTTCGGAACGCGCTGCTGAACATCGCGCTCCACCGCGGCCCTGACGAAAATCAGCAGCAAATTTTCCTGCGTTACATCGATGAACTCACCGTCTGGCATATCCGAATGCTCGAACTCTTCCGTGATCCACCGAAGTACCTTGCCGCAAGAGGGGTCGGTCAGAACTACTACATGGGGGGAGGTTCTCAAGTTCTGGAAGATGTCTACCCAGAGCTTCGAGGGCGGCGGGAATTCTACGATCAGATCAGTAACGATCTCAACACACGTGGCCTATTTAACTCGCCTTCGTTTTTGCACTCGACGATGACCGCACAAGGAATGGTGTCGAAACGGACTACTCCTTTGGCCGATCAATTCCTCAATTTCATAACCGATCCCACTCGCTAAGATTTCCACCTAACCAATCCCTTCAACAAAGACAGCTCCTTGGACAGCGGACTGGACTGCTATAGTGGAGGCCTCCACATAGCTGGTGCCCCTTCTCTGTTTAGATTTCCGGAGGTCGTGTGAAAGCCTGTCTCGTTATCCTGTTCGCGTTGTCTATGACTCCAGCAAGCCTTTTTTCGCAACAACCGGATCAAGGCCTACTGCAAGCGTGTCCCGTGCTCAAGCTTGGTGATCCGGCTCTGCCCTCGATCCAAGGGCTCTCCCCCAGCGAGCATCCCGTCCAATTCAACATTCAATTCGTCGATCAATTCGTGGACGTAAAGACCACGTCTTGGACGCGCACGGAACAGAACAAGGTTTGCGCTGCGGCGGCGTACGTGCAGCAGGTCTGGTCGTCCAAGGAATTCGAAACCGCAGTGAACGGGAAGCGGTGGATTCTGGGAATCAATTGGAAATGGCTCGGCCTTAAAAAGAACTACGTCGAAGGCCCTGACCTGTATCGCAGTCTCACAGGCAATGGGACGGTCACGCTGCGGCTTTCCGTGTCGAATGACGAGAGCTTGGTCCCCAACTATGCTCTCAGCGATTCCCGGGGCTGGACGGTGCTCCAGCGTTCTTATGTCGACGAAACAGGAACGTTCGTTTGTCTGAAGACCAACCCAATCGTCTCGTGCCTTAGTGACACGATGAGTCATGAATATACACACTACGGGGCGGCGGTCGCCTCGACGGATGGAACCAAAGGAGCGGTCGATAATGATGACTATGCCTCGTATGGCATTGGCGACTTGACCCAATCCCTTGCGTTTCCAGCAAAGTCGAAACCTTGAACTTACCTTCGTCGCAACGGAGAAGTTTCCAGAAGATAATCCTTGAATGTCACTTTCCGCCGAAACTCGCCGCAAGGATGCACTGGCACTGCTCAATCTGCTCTATATAAAGCTCTGCGACCTTCCTATCGACTGCACCGCATTGGATAGCGGAGATGCGGTGTTTGCAGCGATCCAAAATACGTCTTGGGAAGAACTGGTCTCAGAAGGGCTGCTCACGAAACGCGGGAACTCCCACTATCTCTTCACGGCCAAGGGATGGAGTGAGGCGCTCTTCCTCTACGGAAATCCAAGTGATCCCGCGTTTCAGGAACGTCTGGGAAAGCTGTCGAAGGTTCTCAAAGCCAGAGTCAAGGGACGTGGGGATTCTGTCTTGGTTACGCTCGAACAAGTCACGACTGATTCCGGACTTCCTTCCGGCTGGGTCTTTAACGCCATTGACGCCCACCTCGTAGCCCACATTTACGGAAGAAATGATGCAGGGTGGCTTGAAGGAGCGCGTGGCCGCCTGATCGAGGTTCCGAGAGACTTCGGCCTGGTCGAAATTGATCTCTTCGCTGATCTGAGAGCAGAAAACCTGAGGCTCACCGAAACGGTCGAGCACATGGAAGAACTATATGGTGACTATCGTTGTGGCTTCTGTTCGGCTCCTCTCACAACTCGTACGCCGTGGGAACACGAGTACGGGACCGAGGAAGCGTCGGAATATGCGTGCGGCATGACCGTTGGCGCACCGCATGGAGATGCTCCGTGCACTAAAGATCCGAAGTTCCCGAGATTTGAGGACTATTCTCTGGTTGTGGAGCGAGAGGGGGATGTATGGCGTTGCTATGCGAGGGCGGCAAACGGTCAATCATTGGCAAGCGTCGTATGGCTCGAACCAACCTACGCTGAGACGGAAGATGAAGTAAGGGATGCCATGCGTAAGCGATATAACGAGAGAGCGAAGCACTGGTCCAAGTAACTCTGCCTGGGCTGCGTGGATGGCTATTAATAGCGAGATACTTCGTCGTGGGGAGATGAGCGCCGCAGGCCGTAGAGGGGGAAAGTGCAGGAAGGGGGAACGTCGTCCTGCCGCGCAGCCGGCGAG